>JAVVFI010000224.1:0-9007 GCA_032250555.1 Sedimentisphaerales bacterium | reverse complement strand
CGATATATATGATAACGCAATGTTCATCGTTGCGATAAAAAACTATATTTCACTCATCGCCTCTGAAGCTTCAAACCAAAAAGCATGGCAGCTTATCGTAGATAAAATCAAAACAAATACAAGGAAATACCTTTGGGACAGGGAATTGCATAAATTCCGTCCTCATATCTATTTAGAAGGATCTCCATTTCCGAAAGATTTCGATGAGCATAGAATATATTATCACGGCGGAACAGCCATTGCGATTGAAGCAGGAATTCTCTCGAAAGAGGAGGTATTACAAGTATTCAACGATATGGTCAACAACAAGATGTTCGCAGGTGCAGGTTCAATCGGGCTGACCGTCTATCCACCCTATCCGGCCGGGTTTTTCAAGAACAAAAGCATGGGGCCGTTCTCTTATCAAAATGGCGGGGACTGGACATGGTTCGGCGGGCGCATGATACAGCAGCTTATCGCTTATGATTACATCGAGCAGGCATATCAGGAATGCCTTCCAATGCTCGAAAGAGTCAGAGTAAACGATGGCTTTTTTGAATGGTACACGGTTGACAATAAACCAAGCGGCTCCGGTACGTTTCGAGGTTCCGCCGGTGTACTTGATAAGGCGATACAGATGTTTCTTAAATGGGCAAAAGAACAGTAGGAACAGATTCATTAAGGAGATGTTCTATGAAACCTATAAAAAATCCAAACCGTAGAGAGATACTCTCCACCCTGGGTATTTTACCCGTTCTTGGCATGTCCTCTCCAGCACTTTCCAAAGGAAAATCACAAGATAAAGTTGACGCTCTAACCGGCCCAACGTTCATTACAAGGTCTGATCAACAGGATTATGCCAGTCTCAAGGCCATGGATCTAAACGACCCGAAAATAGTCGCAAAGCAGAAGAAAATGCCCGTTGGCAAAATCGGCAATCTTAAACTTGGCCGTCTAATATGCGGCAGCAATCTAATCAGCATGAATATGCACGCCAGGGATTTGGATTACGTAACAGACCTTGCGGCTAATTACAACACTGAAGAAAGAATCTTCATGACATTAAAAAGATGCGAGGAATTTGGCAGCAATTCGATAGTTCTGAAAAATCACAATTTCAAGCAATTCAGACTGTCAAAATATTGGGACCAATGGGGCGGAAAAATGAAATGGATTGCTGATGTAATCACCACGGACATCAACAAGTATGAACAGCTACTCGTAGAGCATCTGGAACTGGGGGCATCGGCGGTCTATTTATGGGGAGGTGCCAGTGACATCTGGTATTATCAGAAGAAACAGGACAATATCATAAAGGCCTTCGAGATTATGAAAAAATACGATATCCCCATCGGCATAGGTGCGCATCGCCTCGAACCTGTCATGTTTTGTGAAAAGCAAGGACTCAAGCCTGACTTTTATATAAAGACACTGCACCACGACAGATACTGGTCTGCTCATCCTAAAGAGAATAGACGATTCATCGAGATGTTCGAGAAGGAATCGCCTAAACATGCAGAATACCACGATAATATGTTCTGCCACAATCACGAAGAAACTATAGCGTTTATGCAGGATGTAAAAGTTCCCTGGATAGCCTTTAAAGTTATGGCGGCCGGAGCCATTCCACCTCAGGAAGGAATCAAGTTTGCTTTCGACAGCGGAGCAGACTTCATTTGTTTAGGCATGTTTGACTTCCAGATAAAACAGGACGTGGAAATTACTATAAAGGCTGTCGCTCAATCCAAGAATCGCAAACGTCCATGGATATGAGGCAGAAACAAAGGAGGATTAGTTGTGAATAAAAAACTTAAACGACGAGAGTTTCTTGGCACCGCTGCGGCCGGTATGCTGTTAGGTTCACGTTCCGTAGCTCAGCAAACCAATGACACTGGTAAGACAACTCAACGTGAAGTGCGTCTTGAATATTTTAAACCCAAAGAGCTTAAAGAGGCCCAGGCCAAATGCCCGACAATCTTCCAGCCGCTCGGTACGATTGAATGGCACGGAGTGCACAATTGTGTTGGCGTCGATTCACTCAAAGCACATGCTTTATGTGTTCGAGCAGCTCAAAGAGGAGGAGGCTTAGTTTCACCAACTATTTATGGAGGTGTCGGAGGTGTGAAACAACCGCATACGTTCGTTATGGACGAGGAAAACAATGTCTTCTCCAAACTTCTCAAGCCCTGGCTCGAACAGCTTTGCCGGGAAATGGTGCGTAACGGATTCCGTGCAATTATCATGCTCACTGGCCATTATGGCGCGGCCCAGCAAATTGTAGTCCGCGAAACAGCGGTTCGCATGAGCCGTGCCCTGGGAATCCCAGTCCTTGGAACCCCTGAATATATTCTTGCACTGGATGTCAACTATACCGGCGATCATGCCGCATGGGGCGAAACCTCACTCATGATGCATCTCTATCCAGATACAGTCGATCTCTCAAGACTCGGCGAGCCTCCACACCAGGGTGTCGGTGGACGCGACCCTAAAACAGAAGCATCTGCCGAAGACGGACGCCTGCTTACAGAAACAATCGTATCACGGCTTGCAATATTAGCACAGAAAATGCCAACATGGGACTATAAAACTCTCGATCGTTTCATCGATTCCGAAGCAACTCTCGTTGCCAAACAGCTTTCTGCACCAAGGGGCAAGAAAAATGTCTGGACTGCCTGGCGTAATATAGGCAGTGCCCTTCGTGACTATGGCAAGCATCTTGTTGAAGAAAATTTTGAGCAGATAAAATCATCGGTTGAAAAACTGTAACTGGAAAATAACCGGGAGAAATATTTGACAACCTCATAATAGGCAGCGAAATATGAAAAAACTTGGAGTCGGAATTATTGGATGCGGTGCGGTAGCCGCCGAATATATAAAGGCCTTTAAGAAAGATATTCGTTCTGAAATTCGTGCGCTGGTTAGCCGAAATCCTGCAAACCCACAAAGATACCGCGACAGCTACGGTTTAAAGTGTACCATTGAAACCGATGCTTCTAAAATGCTTCAGCAAAATGACGTGGATATTGTAGTTGTTTGCACTCCTCATAATACACATACACAATACGTAATCGCCGCCGCCCAGGCACAAAAGCATATTATTATCGAAAAACCGGTAGCGTTAACTCCACAGGATCTGTACAAACAACGCCAGGCAGTCGAAAAAAATAAAGTCAAAACAATAGTAAGTTTCGTCCTGCACTGGAACCCTCTGCTGATGACTATTGATAGTCTAATCGCCCGGGGTATTTTCGGATACATCTTTATGGTCGAAGTCGATTATATGCACCGGATATGGATGACCCCTGAAGATAAATGGTATGGCAGCGAAGAAAAAAGCGGAACAGCAATCTTAACCGGCGGCTGCCACGCAATAGATGCTCTGCGATGGTTTGCCCGGAGCGAAGCCGAACAGGTTTGCGCTTATCAGGTAAAAACTAAAAATCCCATAGAATATCCCGGTACAATCTCAGCCAACATTAAATTCAAAGACGGCAAAATAGGCCGAAGCACAACTACTTTCGATGCACAAATGCCATACAGGTTCAACATTGGAATCTATGGGACCGAAGGCAGCCTGCGTAATGATAAGCTTTATGCACCCAAACTTTTTCCAGGACAGAACAACTTTATGAAAATCCCCTGTTTCCTGCCCGACAGTGCCGACGTCACGCATCATCCCTTTGAGGATGAAGTTTCCCATTTTATTGATTGCATCATTGAGGATAAAAAACCATATCCGGATTTAGAAGACGCTGCACAAACTCATGCGATATGCTTTGCGGCGGACCTTTCGGCACAATCAGGCAAGCCGGTAGTAGTAAGTGAGCTTTTAGATAAACAATAAAATAACATTTGGAGAAATAACCATGACTAATAAAAGCAGCCGAAGACAATTCCTGAAAACCGGCACATCAGTTGGTTTTGGCCTCGCCCTTGGCGGCATACAACCAACTGCTTCTGCTTCACAGCCGCAATCGAGCGCAGCAAATGAGATTAACCTCCCCCCTATCGATAAAGTCCGTATTGGAATAATTGGAACCGGCGGGCGAGGCAACAGCCTCATGGGCAATCTTCTACAGATGAAAGAAGATGTTAAAATCCGTGCTGTGTGCGATATTTACCCCGAGCGAGCCAAAGCCGCTCAACAGCGAGTAGTCAAAGCGGGCTTCAATAAACCTGAAGCTTACTCAGGCAACGAGAATATCTGGAAGAAACTCGTCGAACGCGATGACCTCGATGCAGTTATAATTGCCACGTATTGGCAGTGGCACACTCCAATGGCCGTTTACACCATGAAGGCCGGCAAGTATGCTGCCTCTGAAGTCCCTATCGCCTATACACTTGAAGAATGCTGGGAACTGGTCAATACGTCTGAACAAACTGGTATCCCCTGCATGATGCTGGAAAACTGGAGTTTCAGAAGCGACAATCTGGCTGTGCTTAATATGATTCGCAAAGGCTTATTAGGCGAAATCATGCATTGTCACTGTGCCCACTCCCACGACTGCATCGACCACTGGTTCTTCGATAGCAAAACGGGAATGGATCGCTGGTCGGCAAAGTTCCTCGTAAATCACAATCGCGACCAATACCCCTCTCACCAGTTGGGGCCCGTAATAAGCTGGATGGACATAAACTGCGGTGACCGCTTTGACTACGTCACCTCTACTGCAACCGACGCAGTCGGTATCAATGATCATTTCGCCGAGAAATTCGGACCCGACCATCCTAACGCCAAACGCAAATTCGCACAGGGTGACATTGTAACGACTACTGTTCGGACTAAGAATGGAAAATCCATCGTCATCAATTACGATATGCAGTTGCCAAGGCCCTATGATAATCGCTGGCTTATCCAGGGCACCCGCGGCCTCTACAACGAACAAAGAGACGCCGTTTACTTTGAGGGCAAGAGTCCGGCGTATCACGAATGGGAACCTTTCCCACCTTATCATGAGAAATACAGGCACTCATGGACCAAAGAACCGTCTCTGGGCGGCCATGGCGGCACAGACATGCGGGAATTAAAGCTCTTCGTTGAAGCCGTAAAGAATAGAACGCAAACACCTATCGACATCTATGATTCTGTCATTATGTGCGTGCACGGCCCGCTTTCCGAAATTTCAATTGCCAAAGGCAGTGCTCCGACAAAGGTCCCCGATTTTACGAGAGGAAAGTGGAAAACCAGAAAGCCCCGCTTCGCTGTCGATAATAATATTTAGACGGATTACAGTTTGTTCAGATTTGCATGGATAGACTCAACATCTGAGAAGACATAGATGATTAATATTTCAGGAACAATCTCGAAAGCATGGATGGCTGAAACATTGGGAGTAAAGTTCGATCGGGAATATTACTTCAATCCTGACATACGCTACATTGTTGATTCTCTGTGTAATGAATACGCTGAGGAACACTTCCCGGATATGCGGCTTTTTTATTCGGAATCCAATTTGGGCCAGATAGATTACTGGAACGATAAACAAATTCAAATTGGCGGCATCCAGCCTAATATGATTCTGGGAATGCTGCTCGGAGCTGAATTCATCCCCCAGCTCGATAAAGATGCCGACATTACACCCGGATGTTTGAAAGACGTAAATCCTGATGACTTACCGAAACCTGAAAGTTTGCTTAAACACCCTCTAATCAAACTATTCGATGAGCAAATTCATGAGCTGCAGACCTGCTCCGAAAACCGGCTATGTCCCATACCCCCTTTTTTCTGGGACATATCCGGTCGGGCCGCAATACACGGAACCATGACCTCAGCCCAGAAATTTCTCGGCGAAAACATCTTTATGGACATGATTAATAATCCTCAGCAGTGTATGGATATTATGCATTGGATTGGCAATGCTTATATTGTTCTTTGCCGGCATTTTTCAGAATCAGCTGATTTACCCATAACCGAGGTGCACGTCGGTGAATGTTCATCCTGCATGGTAGGCCCGGAACATATCGAACAATTTGTAGTACCCGTAACCTCTCAGATCGGCGAGAAGCTCGGCCCTATTCGTCTGCATTCCTGCGGTCCCAGTACAAATCATCTGCAAGTTTTCTCCAAAATTAAAAACCTTAAATCCATCGACCTCGGCGGCGATACATCTATTAAAAAAGCAAGGCAGGTTTTCGGAAATGAAATGCTCATAAGTATCTCACCTTTACCGAATGATATGTCCGCAGAAACTACAGAACCGATATTAAAATGGGCCAAAAACATCACTGAAGATAATAACGGCGGCAACCTTGAATTTATTTATCATCTTGATGCCGGCTATAATATCGATACTATTTACGCCCTGACCGATTTCGTAAAAAGCCTGACATAAACATAGCTTTCCAACGATAAAAGTATTAAAATTTGACAGCTTAAGGAACACACCTGAAAACGTATTTATTAAGGAGCAGGAAAATGGCGAAAAATAAACTCTGGTTAATAGCAGCTACACTTACAGTATTACTCCTTAGCAAAAACTCACATGCCCAATCAAAACTTGATTTTCCCGGCCCTGCTCCGGGTAATAGTCGAACAAGAGTGATCGAAGATGAACTCATCTTACAAAATAGTCTCATATCATGCGCCTGGAGTGTTTCTGAAGGACATCTCAAACCACAATCCAGTACGAACAAACTCACCAAAAGAACAATACAAATGCAGGACACAGAATGCTTTATACTTGCATTAGAAGGCGGACAGGTAATAAAGGCTTCTGATTTTACGATTGTCGGCAAACCAAAATTAAACAAGTTGCGGCCAGACAGCAAGTCCTGCCGACTGGCCAAACAGTATGGCGGTATGCAAATCTCTGTCAATTGTGTATCTCCTGATAAAAATCTTAAAGTTCAGTGGCGTTCGATTTTACGCAACGGCTCTAATTATGTCCGGCAGGAGCTTGAGCTTACTGCGACAAGCAAACCTGTTACTATTGCAAAAATTGTACTGCTGGAGCTTAATGAACCGAACGCAAAGGTAATCGGCACAGTCGATGGCTCGCCGGTCACAGTGGGCAATATGTTCTTTGCTTACGAGCACCCCCTGTCGAAAAGCCAGAAATCTCAAAGCAATCCGGCTGTTTTGCAATGCGCTCTGCCTTACAATATCAATCTCAAATCCGGCGAACCAATTACTCATAGTTCGATAATCGGCGTTGTTCCAGATGGCCAATTGCGCAGAGGCTTTCTTTATTACATCGAGCGGGAGCGGGTACACCCATACAGACCATTCCTGCACTATAATAGCTGGTACGACATTGGGTACGGGCCGGAGAAAATCATGGAAAACGATTTTCTGGATGTTATCACACTTTTCGGAAATAAGCTGATCAATCAGCGAAAGGTTGTATTGGATTCGCTTGTTTTGGATGACGGCTGGGACGACCCCGCCTCGCTGTGGCGTTTTCATGAAGATTTCCCGAACGGTTTTTCTAATCTGCAGAAAGCAGCCGAGAAATATAAAACCAAACTCGGCGTCTGGCTGTCTCCTTTCGGCGGGTACGGCAAGGCCAAAGAAGAACGGCTCAAATACGGCAGGCAGCAGGGATTCGAGACGAATAAGAGCGGCTTTTCCCTCGAGGGCAGCACTTACTATAAAAGATTTCGCGATGTGTGCGTGAATATGCTTCGTGAATATGATTTGACCTACTTCAAGTTCGACGGTATCGGTATGGGCGGGCGGCCGACCGGAACGAGCAGTGAATTTGCCCAGGACATGAACGCCCTGCTGCGGCTTACCGGTGACCTTCGCAGTGTTAAACCCGATGTATTCATTAATATAACTACCGGTACATGGACATCGCCCTTCTGGCTGTGGTATTGCGATTCGGTCTGGAGGTCCGGGAGGGACTGGGGCACACACGGCGCCGGCTCGAAACGCCAGCAGCAAATCACTTACCGCGATAAGGAAACTTATCATAATGTCGTTCTTCGCTCGCCTCTTCATCCGCTTAATTCGCTTATGACCCAGGGCTTTATGTTCGCTAATCACGGCCTGCCGAAGGACAGAGACAATATCACCGATGACATACGAACATTCTTCGCGAGCGGGACCGACTGCCAGGAACTTTACGTTACGCCGAGCCTGATGAGAGAGCAGGATTGGGATGATTTGGCCGAGGCTGCTAAATGGTCCCGCAGTAATGCGGATGTGCTGATTGATACGCACTGGATAGGCGGCGACCCGGCTGAAGGTGAAATCTACGGCTGGGCATCGTGGGCCAAGCGAAAAGGTATCCTGGCGCTGCGGAATCCTCACGACAAGCAGGGCTCTATTATTATAGATATCGGCGAAGCATTCGAGCTGCCGGAAGGTGCGGCTAAAAGATATTCGCTTAAAAAGCCCTGGAAACTTGATATCGGCGGGCCCTCGATTCAGCTTGCCGCCGGGAGGAAACATACATTTAAGCTGAAGCCGTTCGAGGTATTGGTCTTCGACGCAACACCCTTTTAATTGATTATCGATTATTGATAATTGATTATTGGGTTTGATCCTGCTTCGCTCCAGTTGGGTTTGATTGGCTTTGAATTGGGTTTGAATTGGCTTTAATTGGGTTTGTTTTGGGTTAAATTGGGTTTGAATTGGGTTTGTTTTTTTGCGGCCTTTTTCCGCATTTTTCTTCATAATCCCTTGTAAATACTGAGTTTGCCTCATTGTCTCATTTCCAAAATTGGGTTTGTTTTGCATAAAAAGGGGTGATTTGTCGAATGTTCTCTACAGTTGTAGAGCGTAAAACAGAAGACGGACGACGGATGACGGACGATTGACGATTCATAATAGACATAAGACTCCAGATTAAAGATTCAAATTTAAAACTCCTTAACTGAGGGCTTAGGTCCCCTGTTGCATGCCAAGGAAGTGGTACTTCCCCTGTTGCACGCCATGTTAGCAGCACCCGGGGATAAACTCTGGATAAACTAAGGGAGTAAAAAAACACTCCCTCTATAATTAGACGGGTGTGCAGATTTGAGCTGAAAAATTATCCGTTTCTCGTGGCTCGTCGCTCGTAACTCGTTATTTGATAAAGAGATA
>JAVVFI010000223.1:0-9100 GCA_032250555.1 Sedimentisphaerales bacterium | reverse complement strand
TCCGTTCCTCGGATTCCGTGCCCCGTCGTTCGTCTCGTAAATCCCCTCTAAGCCGGAACAGTTCCGGCCAAACAAAAACCAGTAAACTTCCAAATCCACAGAGGACATCAGAGCAAAAGACACAAGGGCAAAAGAGCAAAAGATTAAAAGACAAAGTACAGCGTATAGTAAGTTAATTCCAAATACGTAGTGTCGGCCTGCTCCGGTCTATCCCAAATATCATGGTTTCGGCGAAAACTTCTGCGCCCGCATGCCCTGGATGTCTCCGAGGTAGAGATTACCTTCGGAATCGAATGCAATAGCGTGGACCCAGTTGAGCTCACCCGGTTTCCCCGGAGGTGTCATTGTCTTTTCAAGAGTTACCCGTGACAGAACTTTACCATTAACATCCAATTTCACTAATATCTCATCCGGCGGTGGAAGGACAATACATTTACCGTTGTTGTCTTTCTTAACGGAAGATCCACATGCCCAGATCTCATCTTTTTTTGTCATGCAAAGACCCCAGGGCGTGACAACGTCCTCCCATACGGCAAGCAGTTTACCATTGGTATCGAAAACCTGAATACGTGCGTTCTCCCTGTCGGCAACATATAACCGGTTTTGAGAATCTGCAACAATCGAATGAGGCAGTGCAAACTGGCCCGGCCCATCGCCCTCGCGGCCCCACTGGCTTATATACTTACCTTCAGCGTCAAAATGAACTACTCTTCTATTACCATATCCGTCGGATACAAAGATATCACCACTCGGAAGTATCGCCATGTCGGTCGGCTTGTCGAAGTGACCCTTGTCAGCTCCGGCAACGCCAGGAGTACCAATTGTCAACAGCAGCTCGCCTTTGGTATTGTACTTTCGAATAACGTGTTCGGAAATATTGGCTGTCCAAATATTTCCATCGGGTCCTATTCTGATAAAATGCGAACCACTGGATTCCTCCATAAACCAGGCACGAACTAATGTCCCATCGGTTTTATAAACCTGAACGGTCGGCTGACTGCGAGTAAAAATATAGATTTGATCCTTTTTATCTACAGCGATGCCGGCCATCTGAGCCCATTTGAAACGATCCGGTTTCTTCGGCCATGTGGTATCAACAACGTAATGTGCAGTATCGCCCTGCTGAACCGAAGACGGCTGCGCCTGGGTGCTGCTTAACATAGTCAATAAAAACACTATAACAATAATGGTAGAAAAAGTACGCACGAAGCACTCTCCTTTCAAATATCATACATTTTCAGGAACAACAAATGGCTTGCGGTATTTTCGTGAAATAAGCCTGTTCGCTTGTTCACTCATTGTACCTGTAAATCTCTCTGTTTCGGGATTCATTGTCAGCATTGCACCTAAGGTAAGCGATTTTTTATTGACCCCAAGTTCATTAGCGGATAGATGCTCAATGAGGCGTTCGAATGACTCAGAGAATTCCGCCTTGCTTTTAATAACCTCGCGGATTTCACTATTGTGTTTGTGTTTGCCCACCTGATATGAGATGTTAGCCAAATGGACCAGCCCGCAGGAAAGGTGTCCCTCCAAAGCATCCGTCAGCAGTTCATTTTTCCTGCGGCTGCGAACGACGCTGACAAAGTTCTCTTTGCAATCTGGTTGTGTGTGGGTGAATTCCTTTAGTAAACCATCATGATTATCATAAGCCGCCCCGTCTTTTACATAACCACCTTCGCATTGCACTACGAATCCTGTTCGTATCCCGCGGAACTTATCCATAGTCACCCCTGCATTCTTTTCCCAATTCGATTGCCGAAAGGATTTTTCGCGAGGCAGACCTCGAACTTCAAAAATAATCGGAGCCGGCTCATAATCCAACAGGGTGATCATCGTATTGGGAGTCTGGCCGTCGTCATCATAACCCAAACGCGCCCCAATGCTTATCACCCGCTTCGGCAATGCATTTTTCCTTAAGGCCCAGCGGCATCCATCCATAGCATGAATGCCCATATTTCCAAGATCACCGTTACCTGTATCCCAGTCCCAATGCCAGTCATAATGCAGGTGCTGGCGCATCAGCGGTTTCTTCGGGGCCGGACCGCACCATAGGTTGTAATCACACGACTTGGGTATGGATTGCGGCCCATTTACTTTGCCAATGCTCATCCTCGGCCTGTAGTTAATCCCGTACACGCATTTAATTGCCCCCAGATTACCGCTCCAGATATAATCAAGTGATTCCTGAATCGCCCCGCTGTTTCTCGGTCCATGAACGGCCTGTACCACACGATTATACTTATGCATGGCCTCGACCATCTTGCGGCCCTCGAAGATGTTGTGCGAAGAGGGTTTTTGAACGAACACGTCTTTTCCAGCCTGACAGGCCATAATTGTCATAAGCGAATGCCAATGGTTAGGTGTCGTTATAGAGACCGCATCGATTTCCTTATCGTCCAACAGGTCACGAAAATCCCTGTAAGCCTTGACTCTCTCGCCCCGCTTACGAAATTCGTTCAATTCATAGTTGAGATGGTTTTCATCGCAATCACACAACGCAGCAATACGAACACCGGGAATCTTTCTAAAGTCCCGGATATCTCCTCGCCCCTTACCGCCGATTTTTACAAATGAACCGATTCCGATTACTCCAATGCGAATATCATTATTGGCACCCAGAACTCGAGAACCCGGCAAAGATAATGCCGAGCCGAGTGCTACAGATGCCTTCAAAAATTCCCTGCGGTTCATCTCTTTTCTCCTACAAGAAGCCATTGTATAAATATTGCTGAAATATATGTGTGAGTAAATCCTTTTGAAAAATATCTTAATCAAGTGTAGGCCATACTATTCGGCCTTCGGCCTGGGCGAGAGTGTTTTCATAAGAGCCATAGAATTCACTGTTACAGTCCAGCCAGAGAGTTAAACGATGAAAATCCTCCTCCGACAGCTTAACACCGTAATGCTGCTCATCCATAAAATCTAATAGTTTCGATGACCGAGCTCCAAATTTACCTGCGATTGACCTTGTACCGCCGTGAACTCCAGTATTAATTGAACCATTACTCACATGGAAATAGAAGCCGTACTTTTCAGCGAGATTGTTGTATGAACGCGTCCATCCGTTGTTACCTTCGATCACCCCTGCCAGATCAGGCGCTTTTTCCTTACTGTGACAGCTAACACAATTACGATCCAACGCCGGCTGAACAAGACGGACATAGCTGAAAGGATTAGAGCCATCCACATCAGGTTTTATTTTCGAAGGGGCCCGCATGAGAGCAAGTGGTGTAACAGCAGATTGTTTCGATGTACGGCGTTTAGTCTCGTGACAACCCAGGCAGGTCATTTGCTCTCCAGGATGTACATAAGTACCCGACCTCATAGACTGAATTGCCATTCCTCTGTCATCCAGGGCCTGAAAATAAATCATCTTACCAACGGGCGCCTCGAAATAAGCACTTCCATCGGCCTCGACGGGAACTGTCCCAAGAACCGACCGGGCATTTGTTTGATTGGCAATTCCGATACGGGGCTGATTCGGAGGAGGTGTTGTCTTTGGTAATAACTGGATGATTCTCAGCGCTGCGACTTTAGCGCCTTTGGGCCACTTAAAGTCACTGTCGTAAACGTTGACAATTGCAATGGTTTCTTTTGGATATTCAGCGCCGGCTTTGGCGATATCCGCTGCTGTCTGAACTGTCCTGGTGGGAATCACGGGTGGTTTCTTTCGCGGACGCAGCGGAATAGGACTCATGGATGGGATTGATGGATCGCGGTAAATAAGCTCCTTGTTGCCGAAACGGTCTATCCAGTAGATGCCCTGATTCTTTGCGTGCTTGTCGTACACACACAGGTAGTCATCTTCACTGAGCGGCCATGGAGTTCCGTAAACCATACAGTCTTTGATGGGTTTGATATGCCTTTCAGCTTCCGGCAAAGGTACATCAGGCGTCAAGCGAGTAAGCTGCGACATTGCGCCATCGTCACTGAGATGCTGGTCAATCATAACCAGCGAGCCGAAAGCGTTGCCATGGTGCGCAGCAGCGGTGGCTACGAATTTGTGTGAATTTGGAATGGCCCGAATGCTCATCTCCATCCATGGCCGAAGCTCACGCCGCAAGGGATAATTACCGTGCAGCGAGCGAGGATCCCGGCCATCCGGAAAACACGTCCATATATGATGCGCGACATTAGTATCGCGGTCCACATAATCCCAGCGGGTATATGCTATCATACCATCATTTGTCACGCTCGGATGCCACTCATGCGTTTCATGGAAACTCAGCATAATTATATCGCTGCCGTCCGGGGCCATTGAGTGCATTGCGTAGGTTGGGCAATGCCGGCCGCAACGAAGGTATCCGCCCCGCCGCTCCGAAATAAAAACAATTCGACCGTTGGGCAAAAAACAAGGGTCGAAGTCATTCCCCGGGCCGTCAGTCAATTGTACCAATCCGGTGCCGTCGGAATTGACCTTGAAAATATGAAAACTGCTCTCTGGGGTCCACTGCAAATCCTTTCCATGTCCCTGTGTATATACAAAGAGGATCGTCTGTCCGTCATAAGAAAGTTCAGGCGAGAGGAAGGCTCCGGGCTTAAGTGTACGATCCTTGAGTCGTCCCTTTTCGACAACAGTATCACCCAGAAGATTTGTCAGTTTAGGCTCAGCTCCGAACGGGTCGGACAGAACATACAATCCCCCACCGGCAATGGCATTAAAACCGTAGTACTGGTCGCACATGTGGAAAACACCGCCCGGATGGTGACGTTTAATGAATAATATTTTATCAAAATCCAATAAAGGATTACAGAAAGCCATCTTGCGAACCGTCCACCGGACATCAAGGTATATTCTGCGGCGAATATCTACGTTCACATTATCAACCGAATTAAGAGATGCTATCTTTACCTCGATCTGCTTTAGTTTTTTTGCCAATATTTCCAGGCGGGACATGGAAGTTGATATGTGTTGTAAGCGTCCAGCAAGTTTGTAACCTTGCCCGATAATTTGTCTTGTGCGCGATAATGAGAAATCATTACTTGTATCTTGCTGCGATTGAGCATTGAGCTGTCCGTCACGTTCAATCCAGTCGGCCTCTATCAGTTTGCGCATTGTAGAACCAATCTCTGTCGTATTAGTCGAACCAAAGGAAACATGGACAGTGAGTATAATAAATGCCACCCATAGATATAGTTGAAATGTGCGTCTTTTCATGTAACAATCTCCATCATAAAAACCGACAATCTATTATAACATAGTCAGAAATGATGTTAATAAATAAATCTCAAGTAATATACCTAATTCAGTTATTTATTTCATAAAGACCTTTCCTTGTATTTGGATTTCTCACTTGCGAAGGAAAACATAATCGGCTGTTCTTATGATAGTGATAAACAAAGCGCAGAAAAAAAGGAGACTTAGGCATTTGGTTTAATTCGTTGTAAGCCAGTCTCCTTATTGCGAAGTGCCGGTATACACGCTACCGCGGATAGTGCTATCAGACCAACTGATCTCTGTACGCACTCGCAACAAATATATTGTAAGAGAAAAATACAAATAAATCAAGAAATATTTATATTTAACGATGCTTTTTAAAAAAACCTGTGCAAACAAAGAAACTCAGGTCATATTGAGCTTGCAATTTGCATGAAAAGTATAGACCCCGGCTTTTACATGGTATGTAAATATTCTAATGTTACCTTAGCATTAACAGATATTTATAACAGCCGTTCGTAGATTAATAGAACACTTAAAAAAAATACACGTGCAAGTTTTATGCATTCGGCAGTCTCGATAGATCGATATAATAAATTATAAAATATCTCAGAAAAACTACAAAACGAGCTTTTCTATAAATCAATTTCACAATTATATTGTTATTCTTAGTATATTATTTGAACCTGAAAAGGACTATCCTAATAACATTGTTCTTGTTATAATATAACCTTAATGAATATGAGAGTCTGACTAAATATAAATCCTACAGTTTCGCAGTTACAACGTAACTATTAGCAGATGTTAGAGATAAAAACGGCTGGAACATATAAAAAGGAGAAAATTGATGAAAGACACAAAAGCAAATTCAGTTAATCAGATAAAGAAGATGAACCGGAGAGATTTTCTGGCAGGCGCGGCTGCGGCCACTGCTTTCACTATTGTACCCCGCCATGTTCTCGGCGGTAATGGAAATATCGCCCCCAGCGAAAAGGTTAACGTCGCCATCATCGGCACGGGCGGCCAGGGTATCGTCAATATGAAACAACTCTTCAACGAACCCGATGTCCATATCGCCGCCCTCTGTGACATCAACGAACTCAGTGACTATAGTATGTTCTACTACGGCGGCACAGCCGGTCTGAAACCTGCACTGAACCTGGTTCAAAAGAAGTACGGCCAACCATGTCCGACATATCACAACTATAATCAGATGCTGGACTCAGAAGACATCGATGCAGTCCTTGTGGCTACACCGGATCATTCTCATGCTATTGTCTCTCTTGCCGTCATCGCAAAAGGCAAACACCTCTACTGTGAAAAACCACTCTGCCGCACCGTTTACGAAACCCGTGTAGTCACCGAAGCAGCCCGCAAGGCTGGCGTTGCGACCCAACTCGGAAACTTCGGGCACTCCAGCGAAGATATTCGCTTGGCCTGCGAATGGATCTGGGACGGTGCTATCGGTGACGTCCATGAGGTTCACGCATGGACCAGCACAGGAGCTAATCGTTGGACCAGCTTTAAGGACCGGCCCACGGAAACTCCTCCCGTACCTGCCGGCTTCGATTGGCAACGCTGGCTCGAGCCCGTTCCACCCCGCCCCTACCATCCCGACTATGCACCGGTTCGCTGGCGTGCCTGGTGGCAGTTTGGCTCCGGTACAATAGGCGATTTTGCATGTCACCATCTGGATCCGGCGTTCTGGGCTCTCAAACTTGACCAGGTTTCTACCTTCAGCGTTGAGGCCAGCTCTTCCGGCATCAGTAAAGAGAACTGTCCGGCCGCGTCACTCATATACTTTGATTTCCCTTCCCGAGCCGGTATGAAACCTTTACGTATTACCTGGTATGAAGGCGGACTTATGCCGCCACGTCCTGCGGAACTCGAAGCACGCAGAACCCTTGGCGATAATGGTATCCTATACATCGGTACTAAAGGTGCTATTCTTGGTGAGGGTTGGTCGAGATCACCCCGCATTATCCCCGAATCCAAAATGAGGGCATACAAGAGGCCTCCCAAGACCCTGCCTCGTTCAAAAGGACATCACCGCAACTGGCTCGACGCCTGCAAAGGTAAAGGCCGACCAAGCACCCACTTCGATTACGCCGGCCCTCTGACAGAATTCACTCTGATGGGCAATGTTGCCCTCCGCGCCGGTAAAAAGCTGGATTTCGACTGGAAAAACATGAACATAACAAATGTTCCCGATGCCAATGAATATATTAAACCTAACTATCGTGATGGTTGGACTATATAAGTTAGAATTCGGGGCAAGTTTACTATTAGGAGCCGGACATTGCGTAGAAGATTAATCTATCTGCTTGTCGTGATAGTTTGCACTGTATTTACTCTCGGTTCGTCTTCCCCCAGAGAGCCAAAAGTAATAATAGTGCAGGACGAAATGCCTCAAATGGAGGTGTTGGCAAAATTCCTGCGGGAAAACGGCAAGCTTTCAGTAACTATTACAGATCAGAGCTCTTTTCCCAAAGACCTGTCTGCTTATGATGCGGTAATTGTTTTTATCCACAGAGACCTTCAGGAGAACACGGAAAATTCAATTATCAACTACACCAAAAAAGGCGGAAAGCTTATATGCCTGCATCATTCCATCAGCAGCAAAAAGGCCCAAAACAAGTTCTATTTTGATTTCCTTGGTATACGGCTGGACAACGGGCCGATGGAAAAAGGCGGGTATAAATGGAAGGAATCAAGCTGGTCGTTAGTCAATCTGAACTCGAAACACTTTATCACCAATTTCAACGTTAACTGGGACGAAAAAATTAATTACGCCTCTTCAGACTATCCAAGCTCAAAAAGAGCATACCCTTGCATTACCCTCAAAGAAGATTCGGAAGTCTTCATTAATCACAAATTTGCCGACGGCAGAGAAAAGGTTGTCCTTTGCGGAATAGTATATCACGATAAGGAAAGCAACAAAAGTTACATGCAGGATAGAGGAGCATGGATCAAGAGACAAGGCAAGGGAACCATAATATATTTTATGCCGGGACACATCGCATCAGATTATGAGAACAAGAATATTTCCCAAATAATTCTGAACGCCAAACGCCATAAGATGACCTGCAAAGCCAATTAGCTGATTAAAAAAAGGGAGTCGTGTATTGAATAAGGATGAACAAGATCAGAACTGTACACAGGATGATCTGGTAAAAGGATTACCGACGTTCACTGCATCAGCTCCCGAAATTCTTGCAAAAGAAAAAGCTGATTTGGCAGAACTCCAGGGCAAAAGTACTCTGGCGAGATGGAAGGGATATTTTGGCAAAACAGGACCCGGTTGGCTTCAAAGTGCCCTCGTGCTCGGCAGTGGAAGTGCCATGGCTTCTCTTTTTGCCGGTGCTTTTCTCCAGTATAAATTGCTTTGGGTTCAGCCGCTGGCAATGGCATTGGGCATCGTCTTATTCGCAGCCATGTCATATCAAACCTTATCCACCGGAATCCGGCCCTTTGACGCAATGAAGCGTTACCTCCATCCTGTTTTCGCCTGGAGCTGGGCAATTGGGGCTTTGATGGCAACAATAATATGGCATTTGCCCCAATACGCACTGGCCGCCGGGATGACCGATGATATGATAAAAGCAATTACAGGCTGGCAGCCTTCATCACCCACCTCGCAGACGGTTGTCTTGATTTGCATCGGATTCTGCATCCTCGCCATATCAACTCTTGCTACATGGAGTTATGGCAGCGGACATAAGGGAGTCAGATTCTATGAACGCGCTCTCAAAGGTCTGGTCTGGATGATTATCCTCGCTTTCACAATTGTAATAGTGCGCCGGGCAATTGAAGGAGGCGTGCAGTGGGGTAAACTTTTCAAAGGATTCTTACCACTGCATATTCCGACGGACAAGCGGGGAGTTTCAATTGTAATGGCGGCCTTTAGCGCAGCTACGGGGATAAACGCCACATTTCTCT
>JAVVFI010000222.1:0-9123 GCA_032250555.1 Sedimentisphaerales bacterium | reverse complement strand
CCGGGCAGCAACAGGATATATCTGGCCTGGGTGGATGGATTCGACAATCCGGCAACAAACGGTTCTATTGTCGGTCATGCCAATCCTCCATTCGCGGAGAACGTTATCGTTCACGGCGGCTCCCAGTCTATGCCATTCTCATACGACAACACAGTCGGAAAATCCGAAGCAACTCTGACATTGACCGACTTGCGTAACTGGACACAGAATGACGTTGACACACTGACAATTTGGTATCTGGGTGATTCGGCCAACGCTGCCGAGCCGATGTATGCTGCTCTAAACGGCTCCGCGGCGGTCACTAATCCTAATCCTAATGCGGCGCAGGTTGGCTCATGGGCACAATGGAATATCCCCCTGCAGTCATTTGCAGATTTAGGTATTAACCTGGCCAATGTTAATTCTATTACTCTTGGTTTTGGCAACAGGAACAATCCGACTGCCGGTGGAGCGGGCATGATGTATTTTGACGATATTCGCCTGAATGCACCGCCACAGTGACATGGCCATTTTCGCCTTGTATAATGGACATGAGGAAATACGTAATGAAGAAGATTGTTGTTCTACTCTTATTACTCATTCACATATCATGCGCGTCTGCTAAGCTTACCTTTCAGGAAATCCATACCGCGTCCAACAAGGTGTTGGTGGCGGTTTTTGTGAGCGAAAAAATTGTGGCAACCAACTACAATCAATGGATCAAGGAAGTGGTGGATGTGAACGAAGTGGAGACCAATGATATATCGGCATGGAAACTGAACGGCCGACCACCACTGGCCATCCACAAATTCGTGACCGAATCCTCTGCTACATGCTCTGACCCTAAAGGGTGTGAACATTATATCTATCTTGAGATACCCCAACTTATCAACGGCAAACGATACACTATCGAGACTCCTCATGGTGATAAAACCTTTGTATTTAACGATCGCACTATGTTTTGCGAGTCCATCAAAACGAATCAGAACGGCTATAGCGCCTTATCGAAAGTACGATTTGCCAATTTTGCCATTTGGCTGGGAACAGGAGGAAGCAAACAGATCGATGGAGGACTTCCAGCCTATGAAGTATTCGAGATATCTGCCGGGCGCCTTGTCTCCAGTGGCAAGCTTGTGGAAATTGGTCCGGATGAGTCATCAGGAGATTTTGTGTACCGCATTGATCTTTCAGAGGTTCCCGAGGGCGGCCCTTATAAAATAACGGTAAAGGGCTTCGGCTGTTCCTGGCCTTTCGGCGTGGGCGGTGATTTTTCAAAGCGGCTGGGCTACATTGCATTTCGCAGTTTGTACTATCAACGATGCGGCTGTACGCTCATAAAACCTTATGCGTGGGAGGATATAAGGCCTAATCCGTGTCATACCATCTTATATGATGTGAATGCTCATCCCGGAGAAGCCAATTTAGACGTCGTTGGCACAGAACCGAGCTTTACTGTTTATGGCGGTTATCATGACGCTGGTGATGCGGATCGGCGCAGATATCACCTTGAAAGGGTACCGCCCGTTCTGATGACCACCTATGAAGCGTTTCCCGAATATTTTACCGATAACCAGTTCAATATTCCTGATAAGTTCGATGAGAATTTCAACATTTTGGGCAAGGGCAACGGCATCCCCGACATCATCGACGAAGCGGAATGGTCGATCCTGATATGGGAATATCTCCAGAAGCCGAACGGAGGCGTTCACTGGGGAACGGAAACGAGGGGCTATCCAGCAGAAAAGATACCCATGGACCAGGATACCAAAAAATACGGCACTATACGTATCGATAATACGGCAACTTCTATGGCGGCGGGAGTGTTTATGCACCTTGCCGGAATAATAAAGCCATACAAACCAGATCGTTCTGAAGAATTGCGTCAGCGTGCGGAAAAGGCTATGGCATATGTGGGCAATAATGCAAACGATCAGCAAAAACTCTACTTTGCGGTACAGAAATACCTTCTGACCGGTGACGAGGCTGCTCACCGGCAAGTCAAAGATTTAGTGGCTCGTGCGGATAATCCGTGTTATTTCTATTCCTATGTAATCGAAAAGCAGCGGCCGACCGACTCGGAAGTCGTTCAGCAAATGAAAGACATTTTACGTAAATCGGCGGACAGGGAAATAGAAATATTCAACTTGTTCGCATATCCGGTCTGTAATCCCTTCACTACCAGAAGGCGTTGGGGAAATAATGTTTCTCAGGGCCGGCATGCCTATCCCTGTCTGTTGCTGTGGCAACTCACTAAGGAACAGAAATATATTGATGTCGCATGTCAGTTAATGGATTATACTCAAGGGCTTAATCCCCTGGGCAAGTGCTTTGTCACGGGAATGGGCTTTAACAGGGTAAAAAATCCTCATGACACTGAATCGGACTATACTAAATCCAAAGGATGGGGGCTCAAACCAGGGATTCAGATCTACGGACCGGGAAATCTCCCGGATAAAATCCAATTTGCCATGATTCCCAAAATAGCTACATTGCCGAGGGAACGTCAGTGGGCTGATCATTATTATACATATGGAATGAATGAATTCACCGTTCATGAAACGTTAATTTATCCGGCGGTTGTTTATCCTGTCCTGGCCGAGGGAGGGACGTGGGATGATACCAATGAGCCATTTGTCGTTAAACGCCGATAGTTCGTCCATTATCAAAGAATGAGTTATTAACGCCGTGGAAGTACCCGGTGGGACAGCCACCTTTTTTGTGAGTTGGTGTGAAAAGTACTGCCCTTTATTTAGATAGATTATTTGAGTTCAACGGACCAGTAGGCATGGTCGAGGAATTGTTTCCAGCTTCGATAGCGGTGGTGGTTCAGGTGGATGTGGACGAGGGGATTGTGCTTTGGTTTGACCGGCTTTTTAATAAGCTTCATTTGTGCGGTTTTAGGAGTTCGGCCTCCTTTTCTGATGTTACAATCAGTACAGGCGCAGACTATGTTGTTCCATGTTGCTTTACCGCCCATACTCCGGGGGATGATATGGTCGAGTGATAATTCACTGGTTGGGAATCGGTGGCCGCAGTACTGACATTTATTTTTATCACGGGCGAAGATATTTCGGCGATTGAACTTTACTTCGTTTCGCGGCAGACGGTCATAGAATAAAAGGCGAATGATGCGGGGTACGGCGATATGGAAATTGATGGTGGAGACCCAGTCGTGTCCATCCGGCTCGAAATTCCGTTTGAACTGGCTCACTTCGCACCAGCCCGTGAAGTCATAGTTAGAATATTTTCCTTCCTCGAGTGATACGACTTCGGCAAGTTCTCGGAACAATAAAGAGAAGGCCCGCTTTGCACCGACAATACGAATAGCCATATAATGCTTGTTCAGCACAAGAACATTGCAGCCCAGACCGGATTCATAACAGGCAGCAGCCATATTTCATGCCTCATATTGTGTCACTTTTTTCGACGGCCTAATGGCTAACTCTCGAAGCCATCAAAGCTCCGCTTCAAGCGATACAAAACGACTCGTCAGTGTTGCTGCTTTTTTAATTTAATCAGGTAACATAGGGGATGAAGGACATGGCATGTATCTGATGTACCCTCAGACCCAAAAAAGCAACCTTAAGAGCCAGCTTCGGGGGCTGATGTAGCAACCACGTTTTCAGCCCGAAGCCCTTTATCGCCTTCGATAATATCGAAAGTGACGGCGTCTCCCTCCGTAAGAGTTTTATATCCATCACCTGAGATACTTGAGTAGTGGACGAAGATGTCGCGACCATCAGGGGTAGCAATAAATCCGTATCCTTTTCTGGGATTGAACCATTTAACTTGTCCGTCGATTTTCCCGTCAGACATATAACACTCCTTATGTACAATCTCGCAAAAATAACTTCTGTTCGCCTCCACAATCCGCTGCGGGCAACAGTTCAAGATGAAAACTACATCTTTTGAAAGTGGATGGCGGTTTCTTATTCGAAATATTTATATGGCTTCGGTTGATTCCAAAGTGGCAGAAGTACCGAGACTTTGCCTCATCAACCGACCCATTTTAAACTTAACCGTTCGCTTTGCAGGAACATCAACACGCTCAAGTGTTTTGGGATTCTGAGCGACTCTGGCAGCTCTTGTCCTTGTCTCAAAGACGCCAAAGTCCCGAAATTCCAGACGATTATTCTCACCCAGTTCCCTCGTAATCTCGTCGAGAAAAGTCTGAATCACAGACTTTACTGTAACTCTTTTTGCTTGTGTTTGTTCCGCAATTCGATCGATAAGTTCTTTCTTTGTAATTGTTGCCATAAGCTACCTCATTTTCAGGAAAGAGCAATTGGGAAACTGGATTTCACTTATATTTTAAAAAAGTCGCATTGTAACAAAACCACGCTTTTATTTTCCACTAAATCATCAGACATTTCTAAAAACAATAAAATGCCACAACTCACTATACAACAAAGACTTCTATACGGCAAGTAATTTTATAGAATTTTTTTTCAGTTTCCCAAAAAACTGAAACCGCCTCGTACCCCTCACAAAAAAACTGTATATACAGAATACAATAAAAACCACATCTGTGCCTATTTTCAGCCTCTTAAGATGGTCTGTCTGAAATTTTCAAGGTTAGTTCTTATCAGCATTTTCGAGCGAAAAAAGACTCAAGATTAGAATAGTTTATTGACCGGGAAAGGATTTGCAGGCATAATCATCGTTCCGATATCTACCGGATATATTTATAGGAATTTGAAGAGTATGATGTGAAAGCTATTTTTGCAGTGTTCCGGTACATTTTTTTGAAATAGCAAATATTTTGTTTACCCTGTGATGGGATTGATTTTATGTCTTTAGATGAAACTGAAAAGAAAAGTGTCGAAGCGAAGATTCGACACAAAAAAGACCGAGCGACTGAAATAGCTGATACTTTTGAATGGTTGATAACCGCTTTCATATTAGCTTTTGTGTTCCGTGCATTTGTGATGGAGGCGTTTCGCATACCTACCGGAAGTATGGCCGATACTCTGAAAGGAGCGCATTTTCAGCTTCGATGCCGTCAGTGTGGGTATAAATATGACTATGGTTTTATACCAGAACGTTTTGGAGTTCCGGATGACTATGTTCCCGGTCCACGGTACGGCACTCTGAAATCATTTAGCTCACGTTGTTCGAGCTGCGGCAATTACCAGGCAGTCGGTGGTAATATGCCCGTGGCCAATGGTGACAGGATACTTGTTCTCAAGTGCATTTATCAATTCCTCTCTCCCAAACGTTGGGACGTAATAGTGTTTAAGAACCCTCCTGAACCGGAGATAAATTATATCAAGCGATTGATTGGTCTTCCCGGGGAAACGGTGCAAATAATCGATGGCGACATCTATGTCAATGGGCAAATCAGCCGTAAACCGCCTAAGGTCCAAAATGAGTTATGGATGCCTGTATATGATAACGATTACCAACCTGTTAATCCATTATTGACCAGCTTTAACCACCACCAATGGGCCCAGCCATTCAAAAACACAGACTCTTCGCAATGGGAAGTTGATAAGGACCGTCCCACATTATTTCACCTGGAGAGCCCGGCAGACCAAATCAACACGATGGAATATAATACTTCTATAGGTAATGATTTTAGGGCAACCTATGCTTATGATGAGATTGAAAGCTATAGCGGTATGCCGTACTGCAGTGACTTGATGGTGCGTTTTTATTGCAGTTCCAAAGATTCGCAGGGGCGCATCGGAGCATCGCTAAGCAAATATCAAACTACTTACAAAGCGTGGGTGGATTTGAAGGGTGAAATGGTCATTGCGAAAATAGACAAAATTGGAATAATTACACAATTAAACCAAAATTCAATTAAACCGCCGGTAACAAATAAACCAACGTTGGTTAAATTTGCCAATGTTGACCACCAGTTGATTTTTCAATTCGGGAATGAAAAATTAACTTATGATCTGGGAGATGGCCAGGATGACGCAGGCCGGATAAGAAAGGATATTCAACCGCAGTTGGAAATTTTAGGCTCGGGAAAATTGACGCTGTCACATGTCGCTGTTTTCAGGGATATTCACTACACCACGTCCAAATATGCCAATGGAGTTGAAAACGGCAGGGCAATAGATAAACCCTTTAAGTTAGGAGAAGATGAGTTTTTCGTATTGGGCGACAACAGCCCCAACAGTGAGGACTGCAGGTGGTGGACCAGACAGGGATTGGCAAATAAGGGCTTACCTCCGTATCGTGTCGGTATAGTTCCTCGAGATTATCTTGTCGGTAAGGCGTTGTTCGTTTATTGGCCAAGCGGTTTCAGGCCGTTCCCTCAATTTCCAATCAGGATTATTCCTAACATTGGGCAGATGCGTTTTATCTATGGCGGCTCGAGTGATAAGCTGTAATTATGTGGGACCCGTTAGAAATTCTATGACGGGGTAAATATAATATCAATAAAGTAATATTTCTAATGGGGTGAACCAATGAGAAGTAGGCATTTCACGATCATCTTAGCGGGAATGATACTGATTTTGGGCGGTTGTGATGTTATCACACAAAGCAGTATTATCTCCGGTGGCGCTGCAGTGAGTGAATTACGCTGTGAGTACCGAGTTAATCCTCTGGGTATCGACGTAGTTAAGCCACGATTGAGCTGGATTATGGAATCCGGTCAGCGGGGGCAGGTGCAGAGCGCTTATCAGATTCTGGCGGCTGATAGCGAGGAAAAGCTCAGGTTCAATCAAGGCGAGCTTTGGGACAGCGGCAAGGTCGAATCTGAACAGAGCAATCAGGTTGTGTATGAAGGTGAGTCTTTGAAGTCTCGTATGCGCTGCTATTGGAAGGTGCGAGTGTGGGACAAAGACGGCAAAGTGTCAGCCTGGAGTGAGCCGGCTATGTGGACAGTTGGATTGCTCAATCCGAGTGACTGGCAGGCGAAATGGATAGGCTATGACAAGGAGCTGCAGAACGCCGACGACAAGGAAAAGTCAGACCCGAATCTTATTTTACCTCCTCCGCCTTATCTGCGCAAGGCATTTTTGGTCAGCCGGTCTGTTAAACGTGCGGTGGTTTATGCCTCGGCCCTTGGCCTTTATGAGCTGCATATCAACGGCAAACGGGTAGGTGAGGATTACTTTACGCCGGGCTGGACCGATTATACTAAGCGTGTGTATTACCAGACTTATGAGGTTACAGACCTGGTAAAAAACGGCAGCAATACTATAGGGGCGATTCTTGCTGACGGGTGGTATGCCGGGTATCTGGGCTTCGGCAAAAAAAGAGAACACTACGGCAGTAAACCACGGTTGTTTGTGCAGCTCGAAGTCGAGTATGAAAATGGTCAGATACAAAAAGTGGTGACAGATGGTAGCTGGAAGGCCATGTATGGGCCAATTCTTGAGACGGATTTTCTGATGGGTGAAGTCTATAACGGCCGCAAAGAAATGCCCGGTTGGGATACACCCCGCTTTGATGATTCGTCGTGGGACGAGGTGGCTGTTACAGATAATACTGAAGGTATCGGTATAGTCCAGTCTTATCCCGGTGAGACTGTTCAGAAGATTATGGAAATCAAGCCTAAAGAGCTTACCGAGCCGGAAGAAGGTGTTTATGTCTTCGATATGGGTCAGAACTTTGCCGGCTGGGTTCGTCTGAAAGTCAATGGAAGGGCCGGGACAAAGGTTGTTCTGCGATTTGCCGAGATGCTTAATCCTGATGGGACAATTTATACCGAGAACCTCCGTGCGGCGCGCTGCACCGATACGTATATACTCAAAGGTACAGGCGAAGAGCTTTGGGAGCCGCAGTTTACATTTCATGGTTTTCGGTACGTGGAGATAACCGGTTATCCTGGCACGCCGGACATTGATGCGGTTGCAGGTGTTGTTGTACATTCGGCAATACCGATGGCGGGATCTTTCGAGTGCTCCAGTCCTATGGTCAATCAGCTCTTCAGTAATATAGTCTGGAGCCAGCGTGGCAACTTTATCGAGTTGCCTACCGATTGTCCGCAACGAGATGAGCGTTTAGGCTGGACCGGTGATGCACAAATCTTTATCCGTACGGCCACATATAATATGGATGTTTCGGCGTTCTTTACCAAGTGGCTGGTTGACCTTGAAGATGCACAGAGTGATGAAGGAGGATTCCCTGATGTGGCGCCGCGTAAGGTTGCTATGGGTGATGGTACGGCTGCGTGGGGTGATGCCGGAGTTATCTGTCCGTGGACAATTTACGAGGTCTATGGAGATAAGAGGGTGCTCGAAAGACACTACGAGTCGATGAAGAAGTGGATTAGCTATCTTAAGAAAAACAGTAAGGATTTGCTTCGTCCGGCCAAGGGGTATGGGGACTGGGTCTCTATCGCCTCCGATACACCCAAGGACGTTATCGCCACAGCTTATTTTGCATATAGCACGCGTTTAGTTTCGAAAGCGGCGGCAGTTCTTGGCAAGAATGATGATGCCGAAGAATACGAAGAACTGTTCGAGCAAATCAAGATCGCTTTTAATAAGGCTTATGTAAGTGAGGATGGGCGCATAAAGGGAGAAACTCAGACCTGCTATTTGTTGGGACTGTATTTTGATTTACTGCCTGGGGATAAACGCGAACCGGCTACCCAACATTTGATCGAGGCTATCAGAAACAAAGACTGGCATCTTTCAACCGGTTTTGTAGGCTTGAGTTATCTGGTTCCTACGCTTATGGATACAGGGCATCTGGATATTGCGTATCGTTTGCTAAACAATGATACTTTTCCGAGTTGGGGTTACAGTATCAAGAACGGGGCTACAACTATCTGGGAGCGATGGGACGGCTGGACCGAGGAGAAGGGTTTTCAGACTCCCGGGATGAATTCGTTTAACCACTATTCCTTTGGCTCGATTGGTCGATGGTTGTTCGGGAGTGTTGCCGGTATTGATACCGACGGGGCAGGTTATAAGCGAATTATCATTCGGCCGAGGCCGGGCGGCGGAGAGTCATCCTTGCGGACTCTATAGCCAGCGGTCGCGCTCGGCAGGCTTTAGAAGTTTCCTCGCCGTTACTGTTGAGTAACCGAGTTCGTGACCTCGACTAATGATGAAAAATTGGGTGTTTCTGGGCCGTAAGGCAAGGCCTGTCAGGGCCGCTCCATACACTTGGACCCGTGAGTCCTGCCCAAACCAGTCAGCCCGGCCGTGCAACGGCGAAGTCCCCAACCCCATC
>JAVVFI010000221.1:0-9150 GCA_032250555.1 Sedimentisphaerales bacterium | reverse complement strand
CCGAGAAAAATCGTTCGGGGCCCCAGAGGCACAAATTTCCCCCCAGCAGCCCAAATTTGAGCCTCTGCCCAAACGATTTTTCTCTCCAAGCTACTCCAAGGACCTGTTCTACCGGGTTCACCTACGCATTAACCGGATGAACCATATTTTCGTTCTAATTTTCGCATAAATCCCCTCTATTCCACCCCCACCTCAGGGCCTAATTTCGGTTGCAGTAAGAAGATTTTGCAAGAACAGCGAATAATTACGGGCACGGCTGGTTAAAATTTTGGTATTATAGAACTTTGTTTGTGCCGGTGTGTTTAAGTGAAGTGAATATATAGAATCCAGAATAAGGAGATATAGCTATGATTGTTGGAATACTCTCCGACACACATCAAGATAGATCGAATGCCATCGGTCATGTTGTCGAAGAATTTAAGAGGCGAAAGGTAGAAGTCATTTTTCATTGCGGAGATATCGAACCAAAACATTTAGACAGCGAATTATTCGGGAATCTACCTGTAGTATGTGCACTCATAGAAGAACAGAAAGGAGCGAAGGAATTCTGTTTCGCTCCGAACGGCTGGAAATTCACAGAGCCGGGAGACAGAATTGTCACCTTGCCAAACGGCTTGAGTTTCTATATCGGGCATAAACGGTCTTTTGAGTTTTTAACAGGATCAGAGACTGAATTAATGAAAACGCTTGAAATCATCAGGAGAGATTATGACTGCGTTCAATGGCTTTTTTCGGGCCACACGCATCATCAAATCTACAAGCAGAATCCTTTAATCAGTTTTGTAAATCCAGGAGCCATAGAGTATTCATACGACGGGTATGAATTTGCAGTTATAAACACAGAAACAAAAGAGATTGTTTTTTCCAGAATACTCAAGACAAAACCTTCGATACAATCATTCTCTATAGGAATCATATCGGACAGCTTAAACATTTCTGATTTGGATGTTGATTTCTGGTCAAACCTGGCCAAGCAGTTTAAGAAAAGGCACGTACGCGATATTATTCATTGCGGTAATATCTCTATAGGCGACATCGGACGTGAAGAACTGAGAGGATTCAATGTTTACTATTATCTTAGAAAGGACCAGAAGAATCCTTCAAATGTCCCCGATAACTGGAAACTGATTAGTATGGAAGAGCCGATAGTTGACATTAACGGATACAAATTCTACGTCCAGCTTGATTTAGGTGTGACGATTCTTGAACAATCAGAAACTGATATGCACAGACTTTCACTTCATATAAGAAAAGACTACCCAGAAACCAGTTTTATCCTGTTTGGATCAACTAATTATGCATTCCTTGAAGAAGGAGAACAGGTACGAATCATAAATCCCGGTGATGTTGTTAGAAACAGAAATTACTCGATTGTAACGCTGCCCACAACAGAGATTATGTTCGGCAGTATTTTGCCGCCGCCACTATCTC
This sequence comes from Sedimentisphaerales bacterium, assembly GCA_032250555.1. Taxonomy (GTDB): domain Bacteria; phylum Planctomycetota; class Phycisphaerae; order Sedimentisphaerales; family Anaerobacaceae; genus NIOZ-UU13. Next base: position 7,719 of record JAVVFI010000221.1, on the reverse strand, counting down.
TCTAACGCAGAATGCCTTAGATTTACTGCTCTCCTTAACTGCGGTGATGGTGAGAAATCAAAGGAAGCTCTGTAATTGAATAACACGAGCATCCTGAATAAGGTTTTGTCCCATCGGCCAGCACTTTATTAAAGAGTAATTACGCAATCCACGAATTTATTGGAATGGTCTATTATTCAATCAGATATTAGAAGCCCCACGGGAGGCCTTCTAAGCGATGAACTCTCCTTGATGGATATCAAAAAAGCGTTACATTCGGTATCCCAGATGGCACTTATATATAGTCTTTTCTATTACATATTCCAAGGAGGGAAGCAGTATTTTTAATTGATTTATTTCCTGAAAAGAACTTAAAGCAGTTTTTAAACCGCTTATAGACACTTTAGGGAGGGTCAAGGCGATGCAAAAAACACCTACCACAGGCAGGAAAACCCCAATCGCAATAGATGATTTAAGAACCTATGATAAGCCACTTTTAATGGAAATATTAGGTATAGTGATCTTAATCAATTTGATAGTGCTGTTAAGCATAATTCTGTGTGGTTAGAGATATCAAATTTCACAACGAACGCCACTTCACAGCCCCGGGACTTGAGATCGGCCATTTTAACGGGTGAACAGCAAAACTGTATTCCGTGGTGCCGGTTGAAGTAAACATCATCGAAAGGAATTGAGTAAGCTTCTATTTGATTGCTAACATTCTGTAGTATTTTTGACCTTCGGCGATTTGCTTAACGCTGGCAAATCTCTCCTGAAGGACGGCTTTGTCTTCGGTTGTTTTGCGCAGGTCGAGTATTAGTGTTCCGCCGTCATTCAGCAATTCATAAACGTCATCCAGGTATTGTGAGAGCGGATAGTGAAAACCCCATGAGATAAGTGAAATAACCAGGTCAAAAGAAGTATCGATGGAGATTTGGTTATTTGACGGGACCTCGATGGTGTGTATTTTTGATTCGTCGATTCCATTTAATGCCAAGAATCTTTTTGCCAGGATTAATGAGTTGTAAAAAGCGCTTTTTTCCTTATAGCCATAAAATACTTTCCGGTTGATTTCGGTTTTATCAAAAAGAAAATAATCGATGTTCGTATCGGACTTGTAATGCCGGGACAAGAAGACGTCGATACCGGCGATGCCACAGCCGATGTCCAGTATGTTTCGGCAGGTTTGAGGAAGGTGTTCTTTGATAGAGTCATATTCAATCGACATGTCTTCGCAGTAGAGGTGTTTAACGGCATCAGCGCGAAAATACGCTTCTGCTTTTACGAAAGTGTTATATAAGAAAATCGGGCTTAGTTTTTTTAACTTACGACAGAACCAGTTGCGTGACAATTTCAGATAGCCTGTTCGTTGAAAGAGAATATATTGTACGGCTTCATCAGGTATATTAAGCGTCGCATTGGTCTTATCGTTAATCGTAACCATAAATTGTCAACCAAAGGTATAAGAGATAAAAGTGAATTTCACCACAGCATTTTAATCATTGCCCGTCATAATTCAACTGAAAGTTCCGGCTTCCTGCAGAAGAGAGCTCGGCTTTTAATTTAAGGTGACATACAGCCTATTCTCAGAAATGAGAAAGAAAGTGACATACAGCTTATTCTTAAGAATAAGAAATACAAAAAAATCCTAAGTTTGAATCAGAATATTCTTGACGTTGAATTGAATTTCTGATACAAATTATTATCTAAGGTATAGGAGTGTCTCGGTGAAATGTCCCCGTAGAATCCTGCTCAACAGAGATTATATGTAAAAAGGTTGACATGGGTTCCACTTGTCAATTTTATATCAGTTTTGCCACAAGATTTGAATAGAAGAAGGAGACATTAAAGTGAAAAACAAAAGAGATGTACACAGATCGAGCAAGAGCATCATAATCACTGCGATAGTTATCATTACTATCGTTGCATCACAACCAGTGCGAGCCGATATAACGGCAATGCACATAGCTAACGGAGGCGCTGGTTACCTCAATACGTCCATGTCAGCATATATCGATCCATCCATTACAAACTGGGTCGCCTGGCATGATCAGATCACACCTACAGTTATTGGAGGGGTGAGCTATGTAGGATCAAATTCATGGATCGCGGTCGATGACTACTTTGACCTAACTATAACGAATCCCACAGGAGCCTCTGCTACGGTCAGAATGGATTATAATGATGGGTCGGCAGTTTCATCCGGACCACAAGCAGTGATTTTCGGTACCGCAGCGGCAGCCCCTGACGTTAGACGGTGGGGAGCATCCTGGTCGCCAGCTTCTGCAGGGACAGCAGCCAATCCAAAGATCTTTGATGAGGCCGGAGCGTTTAATTCACTCTTTACCACGGCTGGGACATACAATTTCAGTTTTCAGAGTGGGAACACAGGAGCAAATTATGTCAGTTATCCAAATATGTACCTTCTCGTTGATTCAACAGTTGTCCCCGTTCCCGGTGCTGTTCTGTTAGGTATGCTCGGTTTATGCGTAGTGGGTGTGAAATTGCGTAAATATGCATGAGAAGCCTGTCCCAAAGGGATAGGAATAATTCAGATTAATGTATTAGCAGGGCTGTGAGTATTTCACTTACAGCCCTTTTTTCATTAACTCAGCCAGTTCAGATACCCTTTTATCTTTCAATTTAAAGCCTCCAGAAAGCCATTTCAACAACGAACCGGGTTTTAGGGGTATCGCGAGATTGTAACCAGCATAGGGGTTTTCCCTTATAGACAAATCAGGTTTATCCCCGATTTACATAAAATATCGGTATGTTAATATAATATAAGACATATAACTTTCTGTTAAGCCCTTGCTTGCTGGAGGCAACTATGAGCAAGGGCTTTTTTATTACACACTAGCGTTTTACGCGGGCATTGCCTTCCCATATGCTCCAGACCTGATCCTCGTCCGCGGGCTGGGCATAGTCGGTCAATAACGTGGTGGCCAATGCTCCTGTAGCCCATCCGAACTGAACCCATTTTTCCGGTTCCCAGCCTCTGAGAATGGCATAGAGCATGCCTCCGACAAAACCGTCACCGCCCCCGATGCGGTCGAGCACGGTAATCTGGCGCGGCTCGACTATATGCCAGTTGTCGCCTTCGGACATTATCGCACCCCAGAGGTGAGAGTTAGCGTTCACGACCTGGCGGAGAGTTGTTGCAAAGACCGAGGCGTTGGGGTATGCCTTTTTGACGTTATTAATCATGACCTTGAAGCTTTCAATCTTTTCGGCGAGGCTTTGGCCGCCCGCTTCCGGCCCTTCGATATCCAGACAGAGCTGGAAATCCTCTTCGTTGCCGACGAGAATGTCGGAAATTCCGGCGATTTGGGAAAAGATGTCATGCAGCTCGGCCTCGCGTCCCTTCCAGAATGAGGCACGATGGTTGAGGTCGAATGAGATGCGGGTGCCGTGCTTTTTGGCGGCCTTTGCCAGTTCAAGGCAGAAGGTCCCCGTCTCGGGTGAAAGTGCTCCGATTAGACCTGATATGTGAACGATTTGCACACCTTCGGTGCCGAAGATTCTATCCAGGTCAAAATCTTTGACGTTCAGGGTGCGGCCTACTTCGCCAGCACGGTCATTATAAACGCGCGGCCCGCGTGAGCCGGAGCCACTATCGGCAATATTGAACTGGTGTCGATAGCCCCATGGTCCGCCCTGGTCAACCTCTTTGGCCTCATAGTCCATGTGGCGGCCGGCAAGGTCGTCCTTTATGAACCGGGCGATAGGACTGCCCTTGACAAAGGTTGTCAGCACCTTTACCGGCAAGCCCAAATAACTTGATACACTGGCTACATTGGTCTCGGCACTGGTGGCCTGCAGGATGAAGTTTTTACTGGAATGAACCGGCTGTCCGGATACCGGGGTTAAACGGCCGCCCATACTCGTGGGAACGACCATGGACCAGGTATAGTCCTTGCGAAATTCGATAGTCATCGGAAATATCCTTTCATCAACAATGCTACTAACGTGTTACATATCCAAGAATGAAATCATCGCAATTAAATGGGCCTGTGTCAACAGTGTCTTACAAAGAAAAGTGATAAGATGCCATTGTCTTACCCAAAAATGCAGTTAGAGCCGCGTTAGTTCGTTCAAGGCAAAACAGGTTTTGTTTAGTCGAACCATTCATCTTCCGGGTCGAAGGCGGGTATTGAGACATTTACGATCCGCATCTTTCCTATGGCGCGGTGGCGGCAGCCGGGCTTGATAAATATGGCGGTGAAGGGCTTTACGGGGATTATTTCACCATCGAGCTCCATTTGGCCGGCGCCTTCGAGAATAAAGTAAATCTCAGTGAGCTTTTTATGATAATGCACCTGCGTATCGGCTTCGATATTAACTACATGCATCGTGGCAGTGGGATTATCCGGGCTTACGAAGGCCCGTCTTGAAAAGCCGCATGGGCACTTTACGGCATCAATCTCGTCAAACTTGGCAATCATATAATTCGGCATAATTTACTCCTGAAACAGCATCGAACCGGCTTTACCAGTCTTAAGGGAACCTCTAACAATTCATTTTGGCTGACAAGCGAATCTTTTTGATTCTGCTCGGCGTCAGGCAAAAGCCGCTTTAGTCTTAACTAAAGCTCATTTGCCTTCCTTGCCAGAAATCAAAAATCTTCTACTTGCAGCTCAAAAGCAATTATCAGAGCTACCCTTAAAACTAAAAAACATTGAAATCGTAACCGGCGTGCTGTATATTATGCCCAATACAGGCGATTTAATCAAAGTATTATTAGTCAATTAACTGAAAAGATGAGCGCATGAATACGGCTGCTTACGGAACCACGTCTGTGAGAAAGGATAAAAGATGGAAGAACTGTTTGACATTAAGGGAAAAGTAATCGTCATTACCGGAGGCGGCGGAGTTCTTTGCGGAACGATGGCCAAGGCGCTTGGCGAGGCCGGAGCCAAAATCGCTGTTCTGGATTTAGCCGAAAAGGCCGCGAACAAAATCGCCGAAGAAATCAAATCCAAAGGCGGACGGGCTGCCGGTATTAAATGTGACGTACTGGATAAAAAGAGTATCGAACAGGCTCACAAGGAAATTACCGCTGAGTTCGGTAAAATCGATATATTGATAAACGGAGCCGGCGGGAACAAAAAGGAAGCCACAACTACACCAGACCTATCATTTTTCGATTTGCCGAGTGACGCTGTACAGTTTGTTTTCGATTTGAATTTTATCGGGACTTTACTGCCAAGCCAGGTTTTCGGCAAAGAGATGGCTGAAAACGGCTCGGGTATAATACTGAATATTTCAAGCATGTGCGCATTCAGTCCACTAACGAAAGTTCCGGCATACTCAGCGGCCAAAGCGGCGGTGAGCAACTTTACACAATGGCTGGCAGTACATGTTTGCCAGAATTATTCCAAAGAGATTCGGGTCAATGCTATTGCGCCGGGATTTTTTCTGACCGAACAAAATCGATTCCTATTGACCGATGAAAAAACGGGCGAATTGACGACCCGCGGCAGCACAATTATTTACCATACGCCTATGGGCAGATTCGGTACGCCGGAAGAGCTGATTGGAACGGTCATGTGGCTGTTGAGTGATGCGGCGAAATTTGTAACCGGAATTGTCGTGCCTGTTGACGGCGGATTCTCGGCATTCAGCGGAGTTTGAGGAATTGATGAATGACTATTCATTAGGAGAAAGAAATGGTTGATGTTGACCCGGCACAACCATTAAAAGACTTCAAACCAAAGCACCAGTTTTTTGTTGGAATTGATTCAGACGGCTGTGCATTCGACACGATGGGGATTAAACAGCGAGAATGTTTCTGCCCGTGGCTGATTGGGTATTTTGCTTTGCAGCCAGTGGCCCAGGCGGTGCGTGAATGCAAGGAATTTGCCGATTTATTTTCCAAGACTCGCGGCGGCAACAGGCACACAACAACGAAGCGCATCATATCGGAATTGCTGCCTAATCATCCGATGATCAGGGCCAGGAATTTTACGGTTCCGCAGTTCCCGCACTATTTCGCATGGATTGAGGAGGCAAGCAGTGTTCTGAGTAATGACGGTTTAAAACAGGCCATTGATAAAGCAACCGATCCTGAGGTCAAAGAGGAGCTGGAACTTGCGCTTGCCTGGAGCGAACGAGTCAACTGGGCTATAGAAGAAATTGTAAAGGACATGCCTCCGTTTCCGTTTGTGCGTGAGAGTTTTGAGAAAATCCAGCGAGCGGCGGACGCTATCGTCATATCGGGAACGCCATGTGAGGCGCTTGGGCGCGAGTGGGAAGAGCATGACATTGCAAAATACGTTGAGATTATAGCCGGGCAGGAGATGGGGAAGAAGGCGCAGCACCTTGAGTATGCCACAAAAGGAAAGTATGAAAAGGAACACGTTCTGATGATCGGTGATGCGCCCGGTGACATGAAGGCGGCAAAGGCAAACGATGCTTTGTTTTATCCAATCAATCCGGGCGATGAAATCGAATCGTGGAAGAGGTTTTATGATGAGGCTTTTGACAAATTTTTGAACGGCGAATATGCAGGTGAATATGAGGAAAAAGTAATTGCAGAATTCGATACATATCTGCCCGAACTGCCCCCGTGGGAAAGAAAGGAGCGATTTAAGTGAAAGCTCTCGTTTTAAGATCATCTGAGCAGCTTGAAATAATGGACGTTCCGAAGCCGGAGCTTTCAGCAGGACAAGTACTCATTAAAGTATCCAAATGCGGTATCTGCGGCAGTGACGTTCGGTACTTTCACGGTGAGAATCCATGGGCCAAGCAGACTTTAGGCCGGCATGTAGATAATCCGCCGAATATCATTCTCGGGCACGAGCTTACGGGGGTTGTACATGAGGTCTTCGATAAATCCGATGACCATCTTCTGGGCAAGCGCGTCGGGATTAATACCTTTATCACCTGCGGGCGATGCGGGTTCTGTCGAAACGGGCAGGAAAATCTTTGCGACCATACAAAACACCTCGGGCATGGGCAAGGGTGGGGTGAAATGGATTTTTATCCGGGGGGTATGGCGGAGTTTTGCCCGGCTTTCGCAAGTCAGATTTATGAACTTCCTGAAAATGTTACCGATGACCAGGCTACTTTCTTCGACCCTCTGATAGCGGCCATTCACGCTGTTGATGTGGGCGGGCCAAAGCCGTTAGATAAGGTTGCCATTACCGGGGCCGGCCCGATAGGTCTGCTGATAGCCCAGTTCGTTAAGGTTTACGGGGCGAGCCATACCTTTATAACGGACGTTGCAGTTGAGAATATTTCTATCGCTGGAAAAATCGGAATCGATTATGCTTTGAACCTCAGCAGCAGCTCGAAGAGTTTATACGAACTTGTCATGGAAAAAACAAATTCGTTAGGCGTTAATCTTGCGTTTAACACGGTCGGGACTTCGGCGAGTATTCTCGAATCGCTGAAAATCCTGAAAAAAGGGGGCACGCTGGTTATGATGGCAACGAAGGAAGATGAGCTTAGCTTTCCATCGCTGCTGCTCAGCGGAGAGCGGACAATAAGGACATCCTCGAATGCGATGTACACTGATTTTCCGCGAGTTATCGAATTAGTGTCAACGGGACAGGTGAAAGTGGAATCGTTAATTACACACCAATTCAATTTATCCGATGGTCTGAAGGCTTTTGAGGCGGCGTGCAATAAGAGCAAAACCGGAGCGGTGAAGGTGATTATCAACTGCCAGCTATGAATGCATTAATCAGCGAAATCAATGAAACCCAGGTCGAGCCCGGCAGCCTCAAAATCTGGTGG
>JAVVFI010000220.1:0-9182 GCA_032250555.1 Sedimentisphaerales bacterium | reverse complement strand
CATCAAATTAAATACACTCCAATAGATGAACACAAACAGCCGGCCTTTACAGACGGTAAAGTTAAGAGTTTCGATTTTTTGGTATATCCGCCCGGCAGGAAAATAATAATCGCTGAGGTAAAGGGCAGAAAGTTCACAGGCACTACCCTGGAGAAAATGACCGGCTTCGAATGCTGGGTAACAGCCGAAGATGTTGATGGCTTGACCAGGTGGCAGGATATCTTAGGCCCTGCTTATCAGGCGGTCTTCATTTTTGTCTATTTGATAAAGAACATAGACGTGGATTTTAACGGCGTGGATGTCTTCGATTTTGAACAGGACAGATACGTTTTTTTTACCGTCAAATTAGAAGACTACCGCTCGTTTATGAAACGCCGCAGCCCAAAATGGCAGACCGTTACCCTCCCCGCCGACAAATTCCGCCAATCCGCCGCCCAAATCACAGAGCTTCTACTCTGACATCACCCCACTGATAATTTAGGTATAGACGCCTGGTGCCCTTGCTGATAAAATCCCTTGTCTGGAAAGTTGATAAAAACGAATCAACGCTAAAATATTGGAGGTAATATTGTATGCTCAGAAATACTCTATTTCTTACCGCCGTGGCAATCATTTTGTCCGGCTGTGTCGTTAACATCCAAAGAGAAGATGGCCTGCCCAAAGATACAGAGGTCTTGCGTCATGTCGTCCTGTTCAAGTTCAAGGACACCTCTTCCAGCCGGGAGATAAGAGAAGTTGTGGACGCTTTCCGTGCGCTGCCGGGCAAAGTCGATGAGATAAGTGATTTCGAATGGGGTACCGACGTAAGCGTGGAGAACCTCCAGCAGGGCTTTACTCACTGTTTTCTCGTAACGTTCAGAAATGAAGACGACAGGGCCGCGTACTTACCGCATCCGGCACATAAACAATTTGGCAAAATGTTAGGCCCCCATCTGGACAAAGTCCTTGTGATTGACTACTGGTCCGAAAAGTAACAATAGCAAAAGTCCCAAAATGCGAATAATATCAGGCTCAAAAAGAGGGATGAAATTGTTTAGTCCCAAAACACAGGTCTCTCGCCCTATAACCGACAGAGTAAAAGAATCTCTTTTCAGCGTTCTTTACAAATACGACCTCCCGAACGACTCAATAGTAGCTGATTTGTTCTCAGGAGTCGGTTCTCTCGGCCTCGAATCCATCAGTAGAAACGCCCGCTTCGTAACTTTCGTTGAACGGGATCCAAAGATTATTTCGGTGCTAAAGAAAAACATAGAAAAAGCCGACTTTGTTAATGAATCTGAAATTATAAGGGCCAACGCATTCAAATTTGGGGTTTCGCCGAATCCGGACCGGCTAAAATATGACCTTGTCTTTGTGGATCCGCCCTATGCCGCTTCAACGGATGTTCAGCCCGGTTCACCTTTAAGTGATTTGCTGGATTCAATGGGCGATAGGGTGACCGCTGACGCGATTATTGTCGTCAGGACCGACCGGAAAGTATCTTTATTGCAGCAATATGGCGATCTTGGAATAATAGACAGGCGCCGCTGGGGAACAATGGCAGTAACCATATTACAGAAAACCAACGAATGACAAACAAACAGGCAGCAATAAAAATTCTAAGGAAACTGCGCAGCAGCGGCTTTGAGGCTTTGTTGGCCGGAGGATGTGTTCGCGACATGCTGCTGGGCCGGCGCGCCAAAGATTATGACGTTGCCACCAACGCAAAGCCCGAAGAAGTAACTGAATTGTTCAAACGCACACTGAATGTCGGGGCAAAGTTCGGAGTAATCATTGTCTTAATAGAAAACCAGCAGGTGGAAGTCGCCACATTCAGAACCGAAACCGACTATGTTGACGGCAGACATCCCGGCTCAGTTAAGTTTACAACCGCCGCAGAAGATGCAGGCCGAAGAGACTTTACAATCAACGGAATGTTTTACGACCCTCTCACAAAAGAAGTGATAGATTACATTAATGGCCAGGCCGATCTCAGAGCAAAAATTGTGCGGACCATCGGCAGGCCGGCCGATAGATTTAGCGAAGATTATCTCCGAATGCTCCGCGCCGTGCGATTCTCGACCCAGCTAAGTTTTGCGATTGAACCGTTAACATGGTCGGCGATTTGCACCAATTCGTCAAATATAGCACAAACAAGCGGCGAACGAATAGCAATCGAATTAGAGGGCATACTCATTAATCCCAACCGCTCCGAAGGCGCATCGATCCTCTTTAAAAGCGGATTAGCTGAGGTAATCTTCCCCGGTTTGTTTTCAAAACATATAAAATTCGCTATTGAGGTCTTGGGCCAATTGCGTGAAAAAATAGATTTCCCGTTGGCTTTGGCCGGTCTGTTTGTCGGTTGTGAGACTGACTTTGCAATTGAGATGAGTCGGATTCTCAAACTAAGTAAAAGTCAGACCAAACATATAAAATTCTTATTAGCCAACAGAGGCAAACTGCTCGACAGCGAAATGTCTCTGGCTGACTTGAAAAAGATTCTAACAGAGCCGTACTTCGCCGACCTGTACGAGTTCCAGAGAGCGATTCAAATAGCCGAAGGCGGCCCGGACAATACTGTTGCATTGGAAAACCTTAGCAACAGAATAAAGGAATTGGGTGACATTGATTTAAAACCCGATCCGCTCCTGAACGGCCACGACCTTATTCGCCTCGGTGCCGTCCCGGGACCTGCTCTGGGACAGTTGTCGGAAGAACTCTACATCGCTCAACTGGAAGGGAAATTGCAAAGTTCCGAACAGGCCGGGGAGTGGGTTCAAAAGTGGTTGAAAAGACACAAAGAGATTTAACAAATAAAACAATCCGTTACAGACCTATTGTCATCCCCGCCAAACACATGGTATAATAACCGCCAAATGACAGCAGCTCAAATCAAGCTAAATTAGGTTCGAGGGTAAATTTATGAAATTGTATAATTCACCAAAAGTTCTTCGAATTCTTTCCATCGCAATAATTATTTCTGTTTTTTCCTTAAATGCAACCGGCAAACCAATGCCAATACATGGCCTGCATTTCGAAACACCTTCACCAACATGGGATGAGGCAATACCCCTTGGTAATGGTCTGCTCGGTGCCCTCGTATGGGGTGATGGTGCGCCTCTGAAAATATCTCTTGATAGAACAGACTTGTGGGATCTTCGTCCCGTACCCGAATTCCACACAAAAGAATATTCATACAAAACTATGCGCCAATGGGTCGCCCAGGGCCGCATCAACGACCTCCACCGTCTCTACGATAAACCTTACGGCAATGCCGGCCCGACTAAAATACCCGCAGGACGTATCGAAGTAACAATCGGAAATAACCCCGTCTTTGAAAAGGCATCATTGAACCTTGCCGAAGCATCCGCGAAGGTCCAGTTCAGCGGTCAAAATAAAGTGCGGGTTTTTACCCACGCCACAGAGCCGGTCGGAATGATTCGAATTAACTCATCTGAACAAATCGCTCTCAAGCTGATGGCCCCGCCTTTTGCCGGAAAAATTACAGACGAAGCAGGGCCCGGCAAAATAAGCGCAGGCGACCTGGCCAGCCTCAGATACAACGCACCCATTGAATCCAGCGGTGACAACTGGTCAGGATACCTGCAGGAAGGATGGGGTGGCTTCAAGTTTGCCGTTGCCGTCGCCTGGCGGAAATCACAAAACAATTGGCTCGCGGCATGGTCGATTACAACCTCCAAAGAATCAAAGAATCCCCTGCGGCTGGCTCGTGAAAATTGTCAAAAAGCTCTCAGTACCGGATTTACCAATTCAATTAATACGCATCGTAAGTGGTGGGATTCCTACTGGGACAATTCTTCAGTCAGCGTACCCAATGCCGTCATTGAAAGACAATGGTATCTTGAGATGTACAAGTTCGGCTCAGCAACCAGACCAAACACTCCTCCAATCACCCTTCAGGGCCCATGGACCGCCGACAACGGTAAAATCCCGCCATGGAAAGGAGACTATCATCACGACCTGAACACCGAGCTGAGCTACTGGCCGGCGTATAGCGGCAATCAGCTTGAAGGTGAACTCGGATACGTCAACTGGCTGTGGGATACACGAAAAACAGCAAAGGCCTGGACAAAAAGGTTCTTTAACTTGCCCGGCCTGAATGTCCCCATGACAGCCGACCTCCAGCAGGAACAGATCGGCGGCTGGCACCAATATACTCACTCATCTACTACCGCCGCATGGCTGGCTCACCATTTTTACCTGCACTGGCGATACACCATGGATAGGCAATTCCTCAAAGAACGCGCTTATCCATGGCTCAAAGATACATCCGTCTTTCTTGAGGCCGTTACCGAAAAAGGCCCGGATGGAAAGCGAACTCTTCCTTTAAGTTCTTCACCTGAGATTAACGATAACCGCCTTGAGGCATGGTTCCCGACGATTACAAATTACGACATCGCACTGATAAGATGGACGTTTGAAAAAACGGCCGAGCTTGCCGATGAGCTCGACAAGATAGAAGAAGCTGAACACTGGCGTAAAGCACTCTCCGAAATGCCTGATTTGGAGATTGACCCGAAGAGTAAGAAAATGCTCGTCGCAAAAAATTATCCGTTAAAGGATTCGCATCGTCACTTTTCACATCTGATGGCAATTCATCCGCTGGGAATGATTCGCTGGGAAAACGGCCCGAAGGACCAGGCTATTATAAAGGCCTCTCTGGATGACCTCGAACAAAAAGGAACTAAGCAGTGGTGCGGATACAGCTTTAGCTGGCTGGCAAACATGGCCGCCCGCGCACGTGACGGCCACAAGGCCGAAAAAGCACTGGAGATTTTCTCCACAGCATTTTGCCTGCGCAGCAGTTTTCACTGTAACGGCGACCAGACCGGCAAAGGATACTCGAACTTCCGCTACCGTCCGTTTACACTGGAAGGAAATTTTGCATCCGCCGCAGGACTACAGGAAATGCTTTTGCAAAGTTACAGTGGAACTATCATAGTTTTCCCAGCCATCCCCGAAACATGGGAAGATGTTTCCTTCACAACCCTCAGAGCCGAAGGAGCTTTTCTTGTCTCCGCCGAACGTCGCGATGGCCTGACACACCACGTCAAAATTAAGGCCGAAAAAGGGGGCCTCTGCCGTCTCGAAAATCCCTTCCCGGATTCAGGTTTCAAAGTTGAAGGTAACCTGAACAGTGCCATACAAATAAAGGATAATGAACTTAATATTCAAATGTCACCCGGTGAGCAGATTACGCTCGTTCGAAAAGACTAAATATAATGCAGCCATTCACCCTTTTGATCAAACCGTCAGGCTCGAACTGCAACATTGATTGTAGATACTGTTTCTACAAGGACAGGGCCCTTGAATTTGGCACTGGAAAACAGCGCATGAGCGAAGAAGTCCTCACCAAACTCGTAAAAGATTACATGACACTGAATTTCCCGGTCGTCGGCTTTGCCTGGCAGGGAGGCGAACCGACGCTTATGGGAGTGGATTTTTTTCAAAGGGCTGTGGATTTACAAAAAAAATACGGCAACTCCGGCCAGGAAGTAAGCAATACTCTCCAAACCAACGGCGTTTTACTCGACGACAACTGGTGCAGTTTTTTTCATGAAAACAAGTTCCTTCTCGGCATCAGTATCGATGGCCCGAAAGAATTTCACGACCAGTACCGCCTTGACCATTCCGCATCGGGAACTTTTGATAGGGTAATCAATGGCATCAACAACTGCAAAAAACATCAGGTCGAATTCAGCTCCCTTGTCTTGCTGAATAATAAAAACGTAGAACACCCCCAAACTCTGTTCAATTTCCTTGTTGAAAACGAGCTTACTTATTTGCAGTTTATCCCCTGTGTTGAGACTGACCCCGCGACAAATAAAATTGCGGATTTTTCAATCACTCCGAAGCAGTATGGTGATTTCCTCTGCAGACTCTTTGACCTCTGGTACGAGTACGGCCCGGAAAAGCTCAACATCCGCGAATTTGATTCGTTGGTAACTTACTATGTAATGGGCAAACATACTATTTGCGCATACAGCAAACAATGCGCCGGCTTCGTCGTTATCGAACACTCCGGCGATGCCTTTTGCTGCGAATTTTTTGTCGAGCCAAAGTGGCGGCTCGGCAATATCATGGAAACATATATAGAAAGACTCGCCGCAAACAGCATCAAACGCACCTTTGCCCGCAACAAGCAAAATCTGTGTAATAAGTGCCTCCTCTGCGGCCACCTCGATATATGCCGCGGCGGATGTTTGAAAGATAGGGCCCGGCTAAGCTCCGACAGCACCGGCCAAAATTATTTCTGCGACAGTTACAAACAATTCTTCGACCACACAATCCCGAGATTTATGCAGTTAGCTGCCGCCATAGAAAACGGCTCCGCTGCAAGGCACACCCGGTCCGCTGACAAAATCAGGCTCCGAATCCAAAAGTAACAGCAAAAGCTTCCTTCTCACACAATGATTGAAAAATAATAGCGGCCTCAATCATTTTATGGTATATTTTGACAAAGGTGGGAAGCTTTGGCTTGCTCCGGTACTGAGGAGAAAATTATGCTTAATAAAGTTGGTATTCTTAAATCTCTGACTGTTGTATCGTTCTGTATCTTTTTTTGTTGGACAGATTCAACTCCCGCGCAGAATCAAGCTGAAGTTTTTAACATCGGCGTCTGTACGCACTTTAGTCAGGGCAAAGGTATTATTGATTTGAACATCCGGAGCATGAAAAATGCCGGTATTAATGCAATCCGTGATGAAGCAACCTGGTCGAGCATAGAACGCCAAAAGGGCCGCCTCGTCATGCCCCAGCGGCATAACGATTATGTCCGCAGTGCAAGTGAGGCCGGTCTGGATGTTATGCTGATACTTGACTACGCCAATCAATTTTATGATGACGGTGACCGCCCCCGCTCGGATGAGGCGATTGAAGGATTTTGCCGTTACGCTGAGTTCGTGGTGCGCCATTTCGGCAAAGATGTTCGCCTCTATGAGGTATGGAATGAATGGGACATAGGGATCGGCCTTCCTAAAAAATACGATAAAGGAGGTTCTCCCGAGGATTACATCAAGCTGCTAAAGGCTGTTTACCCCCGCATCAAGGCCGCCGAACCGGACTCAATTGTCCTCGCCGGCGGATGCACCAGCGGCGCAGTCAATAAAGGCTGGTTTGAAAATATTATCCGCCTCGGCGCCCTCGATTATTCCGATGCCGTCTCTATTCACAGTTACAACTACGGCGCCGGATTCCCCGAACGTTCTCCCGAAGCCTGCTCAAAATGGATGACCAACACACAGAAAATGCTCCGCAAATACAACAATGGCAAAGATGTCCCCTTTTATGTCACCGAGATGGGCTGGCCCACACATATAGGTAAAAGGAGTACTGCCCCGCAGCTTTCCGCTTCGTATTTGGCAAGGCTTTATCTTCTCGCTCGCACCTCACCATCTTTCCGCGGCCTATGGTGGTACGATTTCCAGGACGATGGCTGGAAACCCGAGTACAATGAAAACAACTTCGGCATCGTCCGCCCGGATTTATCACCAAAGCCTCACTACTACGTCATGGCAGACATCTCCGCTCTTGTCGCACGGGGTAAGTATATCGACCGCCTGAAAACAAAAGACGATAATCTTTATGCCCTTCGATTCAAACTCAAACAACGTGACTTCTGGGCCCTGTGGTCCTCGGACGACCAGACTCGACAGGTCATATTACAAACTAAATCACCATCCGCCCCTCTGACGATTCACCAGCTCGGACACAAGCCTTATCAAAGCTCATGGGGATATCGTGACTGGGTTGGAAGAAAAGGAGAACTTACTTCGGACAGGCTCTCGATTGTCATAGGCCCCCGCCCTTTCCTGATTAGTGGTGATTTAACGCATGTCTCGGTTTTGCAGACAATCCCAAGACCCTTCGAAAAGGATTATGCTTACCAATAGTAATTAAGAGGTGTTAATATGAATGAAAACTTAAATCGGCGTAACTTCCTGAAATCTGTCGGCCTGGGAGCGGCGGCTCTTGTTCTGCCGACGCATCTGTTCGCCGCCGACAAAAAAAGACCTAACGTTCTTTTCATCGCAGTTGATGACCTGCGACCCCAGCTTGGCTGTTACGGCCACAAGCAAATGATTTCCCCCAACATAGACAAGCTCGGCGCAGAAGGCGTTATTTTTCTTCGCTCCTATTGCCAGGTACCCGTCTGTGGCGCCTCGCGTGCCAGCCTTATGACTGGAGTTCGCCCAACTGCAAACAGGTTCCTCGGCTATGACACATGGGCCCAAAAAGACCTGCCCGGCGCGCTCAGCATAGCAAAACACTTCAAAAACAACGGATACCACACAATCTCCATCGGCAAAATATTCCACCATCGCACCGACTGCCTCGATGGCTGGTCCGAAGACCCATACCGCCCGACAGGCCCATGGAGAAACTATCGGATCGAGGAAAACATAAAACTTGAGAAGAAACTCTCGCCAAAAAGAGGACCAGCCTTTGAATCCGCCGATGTCCCCGACAATGCCTACTTTGACGGGATGATAGCTGACAAAGGTATTTCAGATCTCCGGCGTATGAAGAATTTGGACAAACCCTTCTTCCTCGCACTCGGATTCTTCAAACCACACCTGCCCTTCAACGCTCCGAAGAAATACTGGGACTTATATAAAAGAGAAGAAATCGACCTCGCCGACAATCCTTTCCGCCCAAGAGGAGCTCCAGATGCCGCCTTGCACAACTGGGGTGAATTGCGCGCCTACCACGGCATCCCTCCGAAAGGACCGCTTTCCGAAGATATGGCCCGCACACTAATCCACGGCTACTACGCCTGCGTCAGCTACACCGACGCCCAGATAGGCAGGGTTTTAACCGAGCTTGACCGGCTTGGTCTGCGGGATAATACTGCTGTGGTCCTCTGGGGCGATCATGGCTGGAATCTCGGTGAGCACGGCCTGTGGTGTAAGCACTGTAATTTCGAGACCTCTTTGCATTCACCTTTAATCCTGAGAGCCCCAAATATCAAAGCCGGCTCTCGTACAAACGCCCTGACCGAATACCTGGATATCTATCCATCACTCTGCGAGTTAAGCAATCTGCCTAAGCCCGCTCATCTCCAGGGCAAAAGTTTTGTACCGCTCCTGAAAAATCCGAACCTTCCCTGGAAAAAGGCCGTATTTAGCAGATATTTCAAGGGCGATTCGGTAAAGACCGATCGTTACCGCTATACCCAATGG
>JAVVFI010000021.1:0-25265 GCA_032250555.1 Sedimentisphaerales bacterium | reverse complement strand
CAAGCCGAACAAGAGGTATGGAAAGATGTCGAGCAGGTGATTGAGCAGTTTACCTCGGCAGACAAGTACGTCCTTGCTGTGCCAATGTGGAATTTCAGTATTCCATACCGGCTTAAGCAGTACATCGACCTTTTAGTCCAGCCCGGCTATACGTTCAGTTACAGTGACGAAGCCGGATACCAGGGACTTGTATCTGGAAAACCAATTTTAATCGTGTATTCCCGTGGCGGCGAATATCCTTCGGGCAGTGAGGCCGAAGCATTTGATCTGCAAACAAAGTATATCAAGCTGATATTCGGATTTATGGGTTTTGAGGACATTAACTCAGTGTTCATTGAACCAACATTGCAGGGCGGCCCGGATGTCGCCGGAGCCAAACGTCAGGGAGCCATCGAAAAGGTGAAAGAAATAGCCGAAGTTTTTTGAGCACAAAATCAAAATGACACGAAAGCTGTTTTATTGGGTTCTAAGCCCTGTTGTTTTTGTATGTCTTACGACAGGGCTCTATAAGGTAATCGGAGAAAAGAATATGCCGACGACAATGGCTATACATAAATATACCAACAGGCTTATTAACGAGACCAGCCCCTATCTGCTGCAACATGCTCATAATCCTGTTGACTGGTATCCCTGGGGCAAAGAGGCTTTCGAGCGGGCAAAAAAAGAGGATAAACCCGTATTTCTATCAATCGGCTATTCCACCTGTCACTGGTGTCATGTGATGGAAAGAGAGAGTTTTGAAAACGAGCAAATTGCCGAGATAATGAACAAGCATTTCATATGTATAAAGGTAGATAGAGAACACAGACCTGATGTTGACGGAATATATATGAATGCCGTTCAGATGATGACGGGTTCGGGCGGTTGGCCTCTATCGGTTTTTCTTACACCTGACGGTAAGCCCTTTTACGGTGGAACATATTTCCCGCCGAAAGATATATATGGCCGGCCTGGTTTTGAACGGGTACTGTTGTCTATTGCTGATGCTTGGAAAAAAAAGCGGCAGGAAGTGGCCGATTCTTCAGATAAAATTAGCGAAGTTCTGGCAAGTCTTACCGGTCCTACTGAAAAAGAGACGCTATCGGCGGACATGCTTCAATCAGGGGCCGATTATTTCAAGGCCACTTTCGATGCCGTCAATGGCGGCTTCGGGCCGGCTCCTAAATTCCCGCAACCGACCAATCTTTCAATGCTTCTTTCATACTGGCACCGAACAAACGACACACAGGCACTGCAAATGGTTGAAAAGACTCTCGATGTGATGGCCAAAGGCGGCATATACGACCATATCGGCGGAGGCATTCATCGTTACGCAACCGATGGACGGTGGCTTGTTCCGCATTTCGAGAAGATGCTTTACGACCAGGCACTTGTGAGCAAGGTCTATCTCCAGGCATATCAGGCTACCGGGAACAAAAAGTACGCCACGACAGCGAGGGAGATTTTTGATTATGTTCTGCGGGACATGACCGATCCCGATGGCGGTTTCTACAGCGCAGAAGACGCCGACAGTGAGGGAAAAGAAGGTATGTTTTATGTCTGGGACCTAAAGCAAATCAAATCTATATTAGATAAAGACGAAGCTGAAATATTTGCAGCTTATTATGGTATTACAGAGAAGGGCAATTTCGAAGAAGATAAAACCATTCTGAATATCACAACATCGATGGCACAGTTGGAAGAAAAATTCCAAAAAGACCAGACGGCAATAATGAACATTCTGGCAAATTCCCGTTCAGAGGTTTTTAATGCACGGGCAAAAAGAATCCGTCCGCATAGAGACGACAAAATCATCACTGCATGGAATGGTTTGATGATTTCTTCAATGTCTTACGGAGGCGCTGTTCTGAAGGAAGAAAAATATATCAAAGCCGCCGAGCAAGCGGCAAACTTTACATTAAATGCTATGCACAACAAAGGCAGATTGATGCGATATTACCGCCAGGGCAAAGCTGTCGAGCTTGCCTTTCTTGACGATTATGCTTTTACAATACTGGGCTTTTTAGACCTATACGGAGCGTCTTTCGAGACCAAATGGCTAATCAATGCAAAAATGCTTGCCGAGGAGATGATAAAGTTGTTTGCTGATAATGAGCAGGGAGGTTTTTTTCTCACCGGTAAAGACAGCGAAAAACTGATTGCCCGCATAAAACCGAGCACCGATGGAGTGATACCTTCCGGTAATTCAGCCGCGGCAGTCGCTTTATTGAAGCTGGGTAAGTTGACTATGAATCAATACTTCACAGAACAAGGCAGTAAGGTGCTCGAATCTTTCTCACAGCAATTGAAACAGTCTTCAGGTTATTCTTCTGAAATGCTTTCAGCATTGAACTTTTTGCTCGGCCCGACACAGGAAATAGTAATTGCCGGCAATCCGGACGCTACGGATACACAACAGATGCTTGAGCTAATCCACGGCAAATTTCTGCCGAATGCGGTAATATTACTCCACCAACAAAAAAATGGCGATTCTTCTATTGACAAAACAATCCCTTTCATCAAGAATCTAACTGCCATAGAGGGCAAGGCAACAGCTTATGTGTGTGAAAACTACGCTTGCAACCGGCCGGTAAACAACATCGACGACCTTGACAAAATGCTCTCTGACATCAATCGGACCAAGTAGTCGATTGATGTTTACATTAACAGATATCTTGAGAAAATATATTAAATTGAGGCAAAGACATGGAAAATATATTTGAATACGCAATGCAAATGGAAAAGGACGGCGAAGATTATTATCGTCAATTGGCTCAAAAGATAGATAATAACGGCATGAAAACAATTTTGACCATGCTGGCAGACGAAGAAGTCAAACACTATAACGCCATAGAGAAAATCAAAAAACAAAAGACACAGATTGCTGAATCAGAAATTTTGACCGATGCTAAGAATGTATTTGTCCAAATCAAGGAATCCGGTGACAGTTTTGATTTTGACATCAATGAGGCCGAGCTTTATAAAAGAGCCCGGGACATTGAGAAAAAGAGCAGGGACTTCTATATGGAAAAAGCCGGCGAGGTTACGGAAACATATCAGAAAGAGCTTTTTCTTAAACTGGCTGATGAAGAACAAAAACATTATGTCTTACTGGATAATATAATCGAGTTCGTATCCCGGCCTGAACAATGGCTTGAGAATGCCGAGTTTTTTCATCTGGAAGAATATTGATTAGCACCTGCTCGTAAAAAAGGGATGTTTATAATGAGAAAAGATCTCTCCATTGTTTTATGCGGCCAGGCCGGACAGGGCATCCAGACCGTTGAGCATCTCTTAACGAGAATTTTCAAGCTCACCGGTTATAATGTTTTCGCAACCAAGGAATATATGTCACGTGTCCGCGGCGGGATAAATTCCACCGAAATACGGATATCATCAGGGCCTGTTCGTGCCTGCGTAAACCGGATTGATATTCTTATACCTCTTAATAAGGGCGCTGTCGGACATGTTGAAAAAAGAATTTATCCTCAGACAATTATCCTGGCCGAAAAAGAAACCTTAGTCGAGGATTTCGACCAAACCAGGCACAAATTTGTTGATGTGCCGTTCACCAAAAAAGCTTCCGATATCGGTAATAAAATTTATTCCAACGTTGTCGCCGTCGGGACAGTTACCGGTTTGTTTGGAATTGAACTGCAAACCGTCAGCGAGTATGTGAAAATATTCTTTTCTTCAAAAACCGATGACGTCATACAAAAGAATCTTGCCGCAGTAAAGGAAGGATTCAATCTCGGTGTTGGTTTAGCAGATTCCTCTAAAATCAAATTTGATATCAACGACGATACCGACATTAAAGACCACATCCTTGTAAACGGCGCCGAGGCCGTAGCCCTTGGTGCAATTGCCGGGGGCTGTAACTTTATATCATCCTATCCTATGTCTCCTGGAACCGGGGTGCTGGTATTTCTTGCACAACAAGCAAAAGATTTCGGCATAATAGCAGAGCAGGCTGAGGATGAAATCGCGGCTATAAATATGGCCATCGGGGCCTGGTATGCCGGTGCAAAAGCGATGGTCACAACATCGGGCGGCGGCTTTGCCCTTATGACAGAAGGCCTCAGTCTGGCCGGGATGATTGAGAGTCCGATTGTAATTCATCTTGCCCAAAGGCCAGGCCCGGCAACAGGATTGCCTACAAGGACCGAACAGGCCGACCTTGAAATGGCCCTTTATTCAGGGCACGGTGAATTTCCGAGGATATTGCTTGCACCAGGAACGATTCAAGATGCTTTTTATCTGACCCGGAAAGCGTTTAACTTGGCCGATAAGTATCAGATACCGGTCTTCATACTCACCGACCAATATTTTGTGGATTCTTATTACAATACCGCGAGTCCTGATTTGTCGGATATCGATATCGAAAAACACATAATGAAAACCGATACCGATTACAAAAGATATAAATTGACAGACAACGGCGTTTCCCCCCGTGGAATACCCGGCTATGGAAAAGGATTGGTCGCGGTTGACAGCGACGAGCATGATGAGGACGGACACATTACCGAAGACCTCGGATTAAGAGTCGAGATGGTCGATAAAAGATTGAAGAAGTTTGCACTATTAAAAGATGAGGCAATCACGCCCGAATTGGTTGGTCCTGAGGATTATAAAACCCTGATAGTGTGCTGGGGTTCGACGTACAATATCGTAAGAGAGGCAGTCAAAAATCTCGGCAGAGACGACACAGCATTTCTGCACTTCAGGCAGGTTTACCCCCTGCCGGGCCAAACGAGTGATTATCTAAAAAAAGCCCAGAGAACGATAATAGTTGAGAACAATGCCGCCTCTCAATTCGCAAAGTTAATAAAACTTCATACAGGTTTTGAAATCAAGGACAAGATACTCAAATATGACGGTCTAAGTTTTTATGTCGAAGAGCTGACTGAAAAATTGAATGACTTATTAAATTAGAGATAAAGCTATGGATACTGACATTTTTAATATGGCCGACATTGATATAGCCTGGTGTCCGGGCTGCGGTAATTTTCCCATTCTTAAAATACTAAAACAAGCTCTGGCTGAGTTAACAATTGAACCGACGAACCTTGTAATGGTTTCCGGTATAGGCCAGGCGGCAAAAATCCCTCATTATATCAAGGCCAATGTATTCAACGGTTTGCACGGCCGGGCCCTGCCGCCGGCAACGGCAATAAAAGCGACAAATCCTGCTCTTACGGTTATAGCCGAAAGCGGAGACGGCGATACGTACGGGGAAGGCGGCAATCACTTTATACATACGATACGCAGAAATCCGGACATAACAAATATTGTTCATAATAATATGGTTTACGGCCTGACAAAGGGACAGGCGTCTCCCACAAGCCAAATAGGCTTTGAGACGCCGGTACAGGTTGGCGGGGTGTTCCTTGAACCGTTCAATCCGCTTGCGGTCGCTATTGCCCTAGATGCCTCTTTTGTCGCAAGGGCTTTTTCGGGTGATGCAGAGCAGACAAAGGAAATTATAAAGAAAGCAATCAAGCATAAAGGCTATGCTCTGGTTGATATATTCCAGCCATGCGTATCGTTTAACAAGCTCAATACTTTCGAGTGGTTTAAGAACAACACCTATTATCTTGACGATTCACACAATCCATCCAACAGGAACGAAGCATTCAATAAAGCAACAGAAAATGAGCCGTTCCCGCTCGGAATCTTTTATATAAATCCCGACAAAAGAACTTTTGAAGAAAATATCAGTATATATAAAGAAAATCAAAAACCTTTATACGAGCGCGAACCGGATATCGGAAAATTAAAAAGTCTGATCGAAACATTCACTATAGCTAAGTAGGGTAGGAAGAAAGGAAATCTAATAAAATACAACAAGAATCAAACCAATACGGCTTTTCAATTATAATTCCTGTTCTAAATGAAGCAGGCCAAATATATTTACTTATAGAACACCTGCGGAAACAGAACCATGAATTTTCTTACGAAATAATTGTAGTTGATGGTGACCCGCAAGGCAGTACAGTTGGCACTATTCAGGACAGGAATGTAACCGCTATTACAACCGACAAAGGCAGAGGCAAACAAATGAATGCCGGCGCCGCCGTTGCACGCGGAGAAATACTTATCTTCCTTCACGCCGATACGATCCTTCCGGACAACGCCCTGGAAAAAATAAGCCGAGCCATGCAAAACTCTGATTATGTCGGAGGGGCTTTTGATCTTAAGATAGATTCGGACAGGCTCTTTCTGAAATACATCTCAGCCCGCGCCAGCCTTCGTTCCCGCTGGAACAGAATACCCTACGGAGACCAGGCGATTTTCATAAGAAAAAAATATTTCGACCAAATCGGCGGATATAAAGAAATCCCCCTAATGGAAGACGTTGATCTAATGCGGCGTATCAAAAAAGATAGAAAAAAGATTTTTATTTTACCTGACAAAGTAACTACATCCGCAAGAAGATGGGAAGGAGATGGAATGCTTTACACTACTATGAGGAACCAGGTATTAGTGAGATTGTTTTATCTGGGTATCAGTCCTCACAAACTTGCAAAATATTATTGGAGACGGTCTTAATGGATACAAAAACCGATCTGCTGCAAACCAATCCCCAATATGATACATGGAAAAAATACTATGGAGATACGGTTCAGATATGACATCAAACAACGCTAACATAGAAGCCGAAGGAATGCCATTGACACTTGGCAGTCTCTTGCGAAACAGGCTCTGTGTTTTAATCCTGCATCGAAAGCCGTTGTGGGGGGATATTCGGGGTTTTGGAAGCTGGCTGGAATTCGAAGCCGCCTCAATAGCCCATAATGAAATTCAAAATACAATATCCATAAATCTGGATAGTAACTCTGCTGTCGAATCTCTGCGAATCGGATTAAAGAAATACCCTCACGAACTTGGCCGTTTCCATGAATTGTGGGTGTTCCTGAAATCAATGGGCATCGATAACATAAAGCTGGATCCTCGTCTGGAAAGGAATCAGATTGAGGATGTCATAAGTTTTCTTTATTATTACAAACACAGGATTCACAAACATAACTCCGGACATAATCCCAGAGGCCTCATCCGCCACTTATTTAGTTCACATGGTGTGCATCTGGCTTGTACACAGACTTGTATTCAAAACCGAACTCTCCAGATATCCTACAGCTATTGCACCCTTCAATTCAGCAACGTTGTTCACTGGTTCGAAAGAAGAGATAGAAACTTTCGTGACCACAGAACGCTATTTCACGCAGCACCCCGATACGGCTTACTTGCAATGCTTCTTTTCGCAGGTCCAAGCATTATTTATGCAGTTGCTACAAATCAATTTTATCTTTTGCTAATAATATGCCTGACTTCGGTAATGCTGTTCGGCCTGATATATATCTTTTTTATGGTTGTCGGCAGTATCGAATACGACAACGAGGAGAAGGCGTACAATTTAACAAAAACCAATAAGCAGTTGGAACAATACACCGCTCAGATACAGGCCGACATCGGCAGAGCAAGACTTGTCCAGGAGAAATTTCTCCCGAATGTAGCGAAAATGCCTGTTAAGGACAGAATTGACTGGGCAAGCTGTTTTATCCCGGCGGTCGAAGTGGGCGGCGACTACTTCGATGTAAAAAAGACAAAGGAAGACAAGATAGCAATTCTGTTCAGTGACGTATGCGGACATGGAATGGCGGCAGCATTCATAACCGCGATAATAAAGACAACTTTTCATACATGGGCCGAAAGAGGCGGACTCCTGGAAGACCTCGTCAGGGAGCTGAACTCAAACTTATACAGATTAACACCAGACGATTCTTTCAGCGCTGTTTTCGCAACTTTGTATGACCCATCAACAGGCCGATTAGATTATATCAACGGCGGACATCATCCTGAACCATGGTTAATTTCCGGCCAAAAGACCAGGCCGATTTGCTCTTTAAATAAGGCGCGCAATATCATATTAGGAATCACCGAAGACATAGATATCATTGCCTCCTATGAAGTTTTGAATCAGGGTGACACTGTTTTGATGGCATCAGACGGCGTTATTGAGAACCAAAACATCGATGGGGACAGTTATGGTATTGAGCAGTTCGAGAAGTTTTTGGAAACTCGGAGAGACAGTTCGGCCGAAGAGCTGGTCAATTCGATTGTCGAAGAAATAGAACTCTTTTCAAAAGATGCAAAACCCGGGGACGACCGTACCATTTTGGCTTTTCGTATTGACAAAGTTAACCAGATGATTTATCCTGATTGCAGGCAATAATACATGGAAGGAACTTGAGTGATTCCGGATTTTAAGAAAGAGCTTGAAAGCACCAAAGCACAATTATTGCGGTTCAATCGGCTTGAGACATTGCAGATTAATCTGGGCAATCGATGCAATCAAAGCTGTGCGCATTGTCATGTTCAGGCCGGACCGCAGGGTCAGAGAATAATGTCGAAATCGGTCATGGAAAATATTATCAGCTTTCTGCAAAATCACCGGGGCCTGTGCATTGATTTAACAGGCGGTTGTCCGGAACTAAATCCCGATTTCAAATTTTTCGTTGAGAATATTCACGAATTTGCATCACCCCTTATGGTGCGGACGAATCTTACCGTATTTTTCGAGCCCGGATTAGAGTGGATCCCGCGATGGTATCAGGAGCATAAAGTAGTGGTTACCAGCTCACTGCCTTGTTATACACCCGTAAATGTGGACAAGCAGCGCGGTGAAGGCGTTTTCGATAAAAGTGTAAAGGCCCTCAAGTTGTTAAATAATCTCAGTTATGGTTCCGACAAGGGGCTGAAGTTGAATCTGGTTTATAATCCGGGCGGGGATTTTCTCCCCGGGCCGCAGGAACAGCTTGAGGCCGATTACAAAAGAGAACTCAACAACAAATATGGGGTTATGTTCAACAATCTTTTTACTATTATTAATGCGCCTATAGGCCGGTTCAGACAGCACCTCGAAGCCAATGGCCGGCTCAAACAATATCTGAAGATGCTGGCCGAGAACTTCAATACAAAAGCTGCTGAAAATATTATGTGCCGCAATCTCGTGAGTATCGACTACCGGGGAATGCTCTACAATTGTGATTTTAACCAGGCGCTGGGATTGCCGATTATTGATGCAGCGGGAAACAACCTGTCCATTGAACAACTCGATGATATTCTTGCCGAAGGCATTGAGATAATAACCGGCGAGCATTGCTTTTGCTGTACCGCAGGAGCGGGCTCGAGCTGCACCGGTTCGCTCGTTAAGTAAAGTCGTAATTGAGATGTGAAATAGGAGATATACAAATGAGAAACAATTACCGATTTTTTATGCTGACTGGATTTTTCATAATGTCTTTTGTCTTTTCTTCACAAACGTTAGCTGTCGAGTCTGAAAAGCAGGGATTTGACTACAGTGACTTCGCTGATGCCCTAAAGATTAACGTCGATGATGTTGGGATGGTCAATTACAGGAAATTAAAGGCCGAGCCGCAAAAATTGAGGACTTTCATAACCGAGCTGGAAAATTTGGACAGAAAAGATTTTGATGAATGGGATGATAACGAAAAGATCGCATTCTGGCTCAACGCGTACAATGCCCTGACATTGAAGGCCATTATCGATAACTATCCGATAAAGTCATCCTTCTTCAAATCAAGAATTTACCCCCAAAACAGCATCCGGCAGATAGCCGGTGTTTGGGACAAAATAAAATTCAACGTGATGGGGCAAAATCTAACTCTCGAACACATTGAGCATAAGATACTTCGTGTGAAATTTGATGAGCCCGGAATACATATGGCTATGGTTTGCGCAGCTATGGGGTGTCCATCTCTTCGTAATGAGCCTTATACCGGTAATAAACTGATAGAGCAGCTCGATGACCAGGCGCGTCGCTTCCTTGCCAACCCCGAAAAATTCAAAATCGCACGTACCGACAGCAGAATCTACCTGTCACCAATATTCAAATGGTTTGCCGCGGATTTCATCAAAAAGCATGGCCCCGAAAAAAATATTGGCAGACACAACAAAGAGGAATCCGCAGTATTGAATTTCATCGCATCTTATCTTGATAAGGTGCAGAAGGAATATGTGCTTACCGGTAAGTTCAAAATCAAATATCTAAAATATGACTGGTCTTTGAATGAGCAGCAAACTACAAAGTAGAAGGAGCAACCAAACAACCAGATGAACCACAACAACTGCCTTCTTTTGTTCGTAAAGTCGCCGATTAAGGGACAGGTCAAGACACGTCTCGCCGCCGAGACAGGTGGAGATTTCGCACTCGAACTCTACAAATGTTTTGTAGAGGATATTATATCTCTCGCAGAAAATCTTGACGTTCACCTGGTGGTTTGCTTTTGTCCAGCCGATAGAAAAATGACTTTTTCCGAATGGTTGGGTGAACAACATTGCTACAGAGCCCAAATGGGAAATAACCTGGGTGAGAAACTCAGGAACGCTTTTGAAAATGCGTTTGAAGAAGGCTTTGCAAATGTGGTTGCTATCGGATCCGACAGCCCTGATCTGCCTGAAGAGTTCCTGCAACTTGCGTTCAAAGAACTTGAGTCGCACGATGCCGTCATCGGGCCCGGTAGCGACGGAGGATATTACCTCATAGGCTTTTCCCGAACGTCCTTCTTACCTGTGGCATTTGATGATATCGCCTGGAGCACATTCGCTGTATGTAAGCAGACGGTCGATATCCTTAAGAAACATAAGCTGAAAATGCATCTGCTGCCTGAGTGGCACGACGTAGATACACGTTCGGATTTAGAGAAACTAATCGCCCGAAACAAAGACACGGCTTTCGTTCAGTCGAAAACCGCTGCTTTTTTCCGGAAAATGGAAAAAGGAAAATTAGACTAAAGGAAGATGGTATGGAAAATATAAAAGCTATTGCCAAAGCAGCATATGAAATTTCACGCAAAGGTTTTGAGCATGAATTCGGCAAACCAAAGATGGATATAAAGGAACAGGCCATCTGGGAAAACGTGTGCCGTATGGGAACAAGGCTGTGGCTTGATACTGGTGATATGGATATTGCATCCGGGTTATGGTGTGAGGAATTTGAGGCGCTGACGACCAACAACACTCTATTGAACAAAGAGATTCAAAAGGGTCTCTACGACAATCTAATTATTGAAGCTGCTTCTGTGATTAGAGATGCTGCTCCCGAGATAGGCAAAAAAGAATTGATACTTGAGATTGCTTTTGTTCTAAATGCTTATCATGGTTTAAGACTGGTGGAAATGTTCGACGCTTACGTGAGCGTCGAGCTCCATACCGATCTTGCAAACGACATCGACAGATCGGTCGCCTACGGCAAAAGATATTATGAGATATGCCCCGAGCGATTCTACGTTAAGGTTCCCTTGACACCGGCAGGTTTAGTTGCTGCCCGCAAGCTCGGCGAGGCGAGCATTCCGGTGAACTTCACTCTGGGCTTTTCCGCCAGACAAGGCTACGCAGCGGCATTAATTTCACAACCTCATTATACTAATGTTTTCATGGGAAGATTGAATGCTTTTGTAGCTGGTAATCATCTTGGTGATGGCAAAAATGTAGGTGAAAAGGCAACCCTTGCAACTCAGAGAGAATTGTTGAAGTTAAGAGATATTACTAAGACCGGCACTCTACTTATAGGGGCGAGCATGAGAGATAGTTCTCAAGTGGCTGCTCTTGCAGGCCTGGATGTGTTTACCATGCCTCCAAAAGTGGCTGCCGACTATCAGGGAAATCCTGCCCAGGAGATCTCCCGGCAGATTGAAAAGGACCCTTCTGTTGACTTGGTTGATGGTGTCACGCCTGCTGATTTTAATGGTTCGACTCTGTGGGAGGTACCCGAGGCGTTCAGGAGTTGTGTCGCTGAATTGCTGAAGAAGGATATTGGCCTAATGAGCGCTGATGATGTTCAGACATACTTTGCGGACGCAGGATTTGCGGATTTTCTCCCCCGATGGTCTGAGGAGGACATTCAAACCGCTGCCGCTGACGGCAAAATTCCGGTTTATGAAAAGTGGAAAGCTCGCCTGACAAGCGGAGAAATAGGAATGGATGCCCTTATGAATTTATGTGCTTTCTATTCATTTTCTACAGACCAGAAAGCACTGGACGACCGTATAGAATCGTTAATTTAAGATGTTTTAATATTACCGGAGCAAGCTTAATGTTCGATTATGATGTAGTCATAATAGGTGCCGGTTCGGCCGGTCTGGTTGCCTGCAAGGTGGCTAACGGATTGGGTAAAAAGACGGCCCTTATAGAAAAAAGAAAGCTCGGGGGAGATTGCACATGGTTCGGCTGCGTTCCGAGCAAAACACTCATCAAATCAGCGAACATCGCTCACCAGATGGCTCGGCTTCGAGAATACGGACTGGAACCTTCGGCCCCCATTGAGTTAAACGCCGACAGGGTAATGGCACATGTTAGAGCAGTTCGCCAGGCAGACGCGGACGGCCACCCGCCGTCAGTACTCGAAGCTGAAGGCATAAACGTTTTGTTCGGCTCAACTAAATTTCTGGACAACCATCGTATCGATCTTGGTGGAAAAAAGATATCGTCTAAAAAGTTCGTCATCTGTACAGGCTCTCACCCATTTGTACCACCAATCAATGGGCTTCAAGACATTCCTTACCTGACCAATGAAACAATTTTTGACCTTGAAGCTTTACCTAAGTCGATGATTGTTCTCGGCGCAGGCCCGATTGGTATTGAACTTTCCGCAGCTCTCAATCGTCTCGGAGTAAAAATTACGATTATCCAGAGGTCGGCTGATATCCTAAAGAAAGATGACAAGGAGCTTGTCGACAGACTGATCGAGACATTAAAGGCTGAGGGTTTAGAAATACTGACCGGAACACAAACAACGGGATTTGCCCGGCAGGGAGACAAAATAATTGCCGATATTGAAGATGAAAAAGGCAAAAGACAAATAGAGACCGAATCCGTTTTGGTTTCCGTAGGCAGAATGCCGAACCTGGATGGCCTGGCACTGGAAAAGGCCGGCATTGAATTCGATGCAAAGGGTATCAAAGTTGATAGTCATCTTAAAACCACCGCTCAGAATATCTACGCCTGCGGAGATGTTGTACCGCCGTATCTATTCACCCATATCGCAGAGTACGAGGCCATAATCGCAACGACCAATGCGTGTTTCGGCCTGCCCATCAAGACAGCTAATTACGACAACATTCTCTGGACAACTTACACCGATCCAGAACTCGCTCATGCGGGATTAACAGAAGAACAGGCAAGGCAGCGATATGGTGACAACATAAGAATCTATCGATGGGAGCACAAAGATGTCGATCGCGCAAAAACCGACCTGGCTCAGAACGGCCTGAGTAAATTTATCTGTGACAAGAAGGGCAAGCTCCTCGGAATTCACATCCTCGGCCACGGGGCGGGCGAATTGATGCACGAGGCACAACTGGCCAAATCTCTGGGATTGCCTTTTAACAAAATTGCCTCGGTGATTCACGCTTATCCGTCATATTCGGATGCTGTTCGCCAGCCGGCGAAACGATGTTACATCGATATCTTACAAAATAATTTCTTCATAAAGCTGATTAAAAAATTCGCCCCAAAAAAGAAAGAGTAAAATATACAATGACCGAAACAGAAAATAAATCAGAAATGCCATTGCCCCCTAATAAACAGCGTAACAAGAAAATCGCTAAAATTATAGTTTTAGTAATAATTGTCCTTATTGTGGTTGTAGGAATAAAATTCCTGCCGATAAAGGACTGGCTGATTAAATCTTTGGAGTGGACACAGGGATTAGGCTTCTGGGGGTATGTGTTTGTGGCAGCGTTTTATATCGTTGCCTGTGTATTGCTTCTGCCCGGTTCGATTTTAACCCTTGGGGCAGGTTTTATTTTTAAGGTTGTTCGTGGAAGTATCACCGTTTCAATAGGCAGTACGCTGGGGGCTTGCGCAGCGTTTTTGGTTGGGCGAACAGTCGCCCGCAAATGGATAGCTGCTAAAGTCGCTAAAAATGAGAAGTTCGCCGCGATTGACGAGGCAGTCGCTCAACAGGGATTTAAGATTGTTCTGTTGACGAGGCTGAGCCCGGTCTTTCCGTTTAATATGCTGAACTACGCTTTCGGGCTTACGAAAATTTCATTCTGGAAGTATGCTCTGGGCTCATGGATAGGCATGATGCCAGGAACGATAATGTACGTTTATTTCGGAGCGGGACTGCGCAGCCTCGCAGATGTTGCGGCCGGAAATGTTGAAAAAAGTACGGCAGGGACGATATTCTTCTGGGTTGGCCTGGTCGCGACAATAGTTGTTACCGTATTTGTCACTCGCATTGCGCGCAATGCACTAAGACAAGCGGTTCCGCAAACCACATCAGAAACAATACAAACAAAACAAGAGCAGCAGATCTGATTATAAGGAACAAAAAACAATGGCAAAAAAATTTCGTTATGATGTCATCCAACGCTGGGAAGGCAATCCATTAATAACCATCGATGATATTCCTTTCCCGTGCAATACGGTATTCAACGCGGCCTGTGCGAAATACAACGGCCAATATATTCTTCTTTTACGAGTTGAAGATTTGACCGGCCGGTCCGTATTTGCCCTGGCACGAAGCAATGACGGTTACAAGTTTGAGCTTGAACCGGAACCGGTTATGACACCTTGTCAAGGTAAAGGTTGTTTTGATGAATACGAAAGGAAAGGCATCGAGGACCCGCGGATCACTGAAATTGATGGCATATTTTATATAATGTACACTGCTGTATCGCCCTATGGGCCGCTGCTTGCGCTGGCAAAAACAATGGATTTCAAAAAATTCGAACGTATAGCTCTAATCAGTGAGCCGGAGAATAAAGATGGCGCCCTTTTTCCGGAGAAAATAAATGGAAAGTACGCTCGCCTTGACAGGCCCGTCTCAGGAGGAGAGGGCAATATTTGGCTGTCCTACTCGGATGACCTTATCACCTGGGGACATTCGCGATGTATTATGACTACTCGCGGTGATCTCTGGGACTGCTGGCGTATCGGAGCTTCTTCGCAGCCGATCAAGATTGACGACGGTTGGCTTATCATATACCATGGAGTCAAAGATATGTCCGGCGGCCCAATCTACAGACTCGGTGCAGCCGTATTGGCTTATAACGACCCGTCTAAGGTTCTGTGTCGAAGTGCCATTCCGATTCTTTCCCCGCGAGAGTATTATGAACGCGTGGGCGATGTGAATAATGTGGTCTTCTCCTGCGGCGCAATACTTGAAGATGATGGGCAAGAGTTAAAAGTGTATTATGGCGCGTCAGATACTTCAATCTGTCTCGGCACAGCAAAAGTAAATGAATTGATGCAGTTCTGCACTATCGGGGAGCATTAATTTGCCATGAGCTTATCCGAATAACCGTCCCGTTATCAGGATGAGCGAAAAATCCGAGGCTTGGTCAACATTTTTCTCTGTGATGTTCCATCGCATTCAGAAGCAGTCTGATTTCTTCTTTCCCTAAACGAGCAGAATTGCTATCCTAATCGAACGAATAGATGCCATAAAAAGGACCAATTTTTACTCGGAGAAACTATGAAAGCTAATACGATTAAAAATCCTGCTTCTTTGTTTATAATTATTCTGGCGGCCTTCATAACCTCTGCATACGGTGCCGCTCTTGAACGGATAAAATATAACAATCCCGGTTTTATTGTGGATTTGGGTGTAGGGCTTTGGGCCTGGCCGCTGCCGATGGATTATGATGGTGACGGTGACTACGACTTAGTTGTCTCCTGTCCAGACAAGCCGTACAACGGAATTTATTTCTTCGAGAATATCGGCGGTAATACAAAAATGCCGGTATTCAAGCCCGCAGTTCGGATTGGCTCCGGATATAGTAATATTCGCCCGAGTTATATTAACGGCCAGTGCCGCTTACTGCTGCCGGCTAAGGAAATTATTGACTTTCACAAGCCGGAAAATCAGTTCAAGAAAAACCGGACAATTTATCCTTCCGCCAACGTGCACAGTGCAAAAGGTCGCATCCGCGCCAACCAGTGGCAGTATTGTGACTATGACGGGGACGGAATTCTTGACTTGATAGCAGGCGTTGGCGATTGGAATGACTACGGATGGGATAACGCATTCGACAAACAAGGACGCTGGATTCGCGGTCCGTTACATGGATATGTTTATCTGATGCGCAATACTGGAAGCAATGATAATCCTAAGTACGAGAATGCCGAAAAAATATTGGCCGACGATAAACCGGTGGACGTATATGGCATGCCTTCTCCAAATTTTGCAGATTTTGACGGTGACGGTGACCTGGATCTGATATGCGGTGAGTTCGTTGACAAATTCACATGGTTCGAAAACACAGGAACACGAAAGAAGCCCAGATATTCCGAAGGCAAATATCTGACCTATCAGAATAAGCCCCTTCAGATGGATTTGTGTATGATTGTTCCGGTAGCGCTGGACTGGGACAAGGACGGGGACATCGACTTAATCGTCGGCCAGGA
The DNA here is from genome assembly GCA_032250555.1 of Sedimentisphaerales bacterium. Lineage (GTDB taxonomy): Bacteria > Planctomycetota > Phycisphaerae > Sedimentisphaerales > Anaerobacaceae > NIOZ-UU13. Next base: position 8,852 of record JAVVFI010000021.1, on the reverse strand, counting down.
AGATGGGCGTGTAGCGTTGTTGGAAAATACAGGTCGAGTAATTAACAATATACCTGAGTTTTTACCGCCTCGTTTTTTTCAACAGCAGGCAAACGATGTCAAATACGGAGTACTTGTTACGCCGCATAGTTTTGACTGGGACAATGATGGAGACGAAGATTTGATTTGCGGCAACAGCGCAGGTTATGTCGGATTTATCGAGAACCTTAACGGAGCAAATCCGCCAAAATGGGCTGCCCCGGTAAATCTCAAGGCCGATGGAAAAATCATCCGCATTATTGCCGGCCTAAACGGCTCAATACAGGGCCCCTGCGAAGCTAAATGGGGCTATACGACACTGAATGTTGCGGACTGGAACCATGATGGTTTGCCGGATATTATCATCAACTCGATTTGGGGGAAAGTCCTCTGGTACAGAAATATCGGAACACCAAAAAAACCTAAACTGACGGCGGCACAACCCATTGAAGTCGAGTGGGCCGGCAAGCCTCCCAAACCGGTATGGAACTGGTGGCAGCCGGATGGCAAAAACCTCGCGACCCAGTGGCGAACCACACCGGTTGTTATTGACTATGACAAAGATGGTTTGAACGATTTGATAATGCTGGACCACGAGGGATACCTGGCACTATTTCAGCGCGTAAGAAGAGGTCAGGATCTAATCCTGCTTCCGGGCAAGCGTCTTTTTACCTGCGAAGATGCCTCGGCATTTGATTCGATACAGCGACCAAAAAACAAAATCGGCGGTTGGCTTAGAATGAATGATGGTATTGCAGGCAGAAGCGGCCGGCGAAAGTTCTGTTTTGCAGACTGGGACCTTGACGGACGAGTGGACCTGCTGGTGAATAGTCGAAATATAAACTTTCTGCGGAATATTTCTACAAATCAAAACAAGCATCTTTTCAGAGATCAGGGAACGGTTGATAACCGAATCCTGGCCGGCCATACAACCAGCCCGACCGTTGTGGACTGGGACAAAGATGATATTCCTGATCTTTTAGCGGGTGCCGAAGACGGATTCTTTTATTATATGAAGAATCCACATCGTAAAGCCGAACAATAAAAAAACTGTCGTTTGCTTGAGAAGGAAAACAGACAATGAATATTGTTGTATTAGACGGCTACACACTAAATCCGGGAGATTTAACATGGAAAAACCTGGAGTCTCTGGGTCAGTGCACGGTTTATGACCGTTCAGCCTCCGAAGAGGTGGTGCCGCGTGCCAAAGACGCCCAAATCATACTAACAAACAAAACGGTATTATCTTCTGACACAATTAAACAGCTTCCAAAGCTGAAATATATCGGAGTGCTGGCCACAGGTTATAACATAGTGAATATCGAAGCAGCTCGCGACATAGATATCCCGGTAACCAATGTCCCAACATACAGCACGCAGTCTGTAGCGCAAATAGTCTTTGCCCATCTACTGAATCTCGCTCATCATGTCGCCCACCATGCTCAAACAGTAAGGTCCGGACGTTGGGCTTCCAGTCCTGACTTCTGTTATTGGGATACACCCTTGATTGAATTAGCGGGATTGACTATGGGTATAATCGGTTTTGGAAAAATCGGCCAGGCGACGGCAAAGCTGGCCCTTGCTTTCGGAATGAACGTCATCTTTTATGATATCGCCAAACCGTCAAGTATTCCTCAAGGATGTCAACCCGCAGGGATGGATGATATTTCCCGGGCAAGTGACGTCATCAGCCTGCACTGCCCGCTTACATCCGAAACAAACAAGATAATCAACAGAGAACGTCTGGAGCTAATGAAAAAGACCGCTTTTCTGATTAATACCAGTCGCGGGCCTTTGGTAGATGAGCAGGCTTTGGCTGATGCATTGAATAACGAAAGGATTGCTGGGGCTGCTCTGGATGTGCTGTCAGAGGAGCCGCCCGTTGAGAGTAATCCGCTTTTAGCAGCAAAAAACTGCTATATCACTCCGCACATTGCCTGGGCAACTTATGCTGCCCGGAAAAGACTGCTCCAGGTAGCCGTAGATAATGTGGCTTCATTCCTTGCCGGCAAACTTCAGAATGTGGTCAACGGGGTATAAAACAAAAGATTTCAGATTTATAACCAAATGAATGACATAGGCGTGAGTTTCGGAAAAGTGAATTACGCAGTAGTAGGGATTTACCTGGCTGTATTAGTTGCCATGGGTCTCTACTTCGCCAGACGGGAAAAAACGACCGATGATTTCTTCTTAGCCGGTAAGCGAATTCCATGGTGGGCGGCGGGCCTTAGCATCTTCGGCACCCAGCTAAGCGCAATCACTTACCTGGCCATGCCCGCAAGGGCCTATGCCACTGACTGGGCACTGTTGATATTGAATATTGGAATTTTTGCTATTGCTCCTTTCGTCATATACTTATATCTGCCTTTCTTCCGGCGGCTCAATATTACAACCGCATACGAGTATCTCGAAAAGCGTTTTCACGTAAGCATCCGAGTGTTCGGCGGCCTGTCGTTCGTGGCTTTTCAATTGGGAAGAATGGGAATCGTCGTCCTGCTGCCTGCCCTGGCTCTTTCTGCTGTGACAGGTTTGAATGTCTTTGCGTGTATTGCCCTAATGGGTATTTTGAGCACAGCCTATACCGTCCTCGGCGGCATCGAAGCCGTAATCTGGACGGACGTCGTGCAGACATTTGTCCTGATAGGCGGAGCTTTGGCCGCGCTGGGAATTATCATCGGCAATCTGGACGGAGGTTTTGGTCAATTTGTCTCCGTCGCCGCCGAGAACGGAAAGTTCAATCTCGCACATCTAAACTGGGACTGGACCTCGGATGCTCTAATCGTAGTTATCATCGGCGCCGTCTTCACCAATTCTCTGGTGCCGTACACAACCGATCAGGCGGTCATCCAGCGTTACCTGACTACGCCGGATGAGAAACAGGCGGCCAGAGCCATCTGGCTTAACGGCTTTCTGGCTATCTTCGCAGGCGCACTGTTCTTATTGGTCGGTACGGGATTATTTGTATTCTACGAAGCCAACCCGCAGCATTTGGTTTCTCTCGAAAAGACCGACCAGATATTCGCTTTGTTCATTGCCCGGCAGATGCCGGACGGCTTAGTCGGGCTTGTTATTGCCGGGGTATTCGCCGCCGCTATGTCAACAATCGACAGCAGTATGCACTCGATTTCAACCGTGGTAACGACAGACTTCATTCGACGATTCATTCCGCAACTAACTGAAAGTAAATATCTTCTTTTTGCGAGATGCCTGACTATAGCTCTGGGCATATCCGGAACATTAACCGCCATGCTTCTGGCCAGCATTGAAATCAAATATCTCTGGGACTTTTTTCTGGGGATAATGGGTTTGCTCGGAGGGACACTCGCCGGTTTGTTTATGCTCGGTATCTTCACGCAAAGGGTCGGTACTGCTCACACCTGGGTCGGGGCTGTTGCGAGTATAGGCATATTAATGTATGTGAAATTAGCCACCGAGCTTAATAGCCTGTTATACGGTGCCATCGGATCGATAACTTGTTTCGGCGCTGCGTTTCTTGCCAGCATTATAATGCCGACAAGGACAGAACATCGAGCAGGCCTAGATATCTATGACATCCCCAAAATGATACACTAAAGATATATTCAACGCGCAGTTTACCAAAATGCGAACAGCTAATTGAAATGCTCTTTGGCAATCATCTCGACAGCCTGCCCGACAGCTTTGTTTACAGGTTCCGAAAGTCCGGGATTGACACTGTCACATGCTCCGGCCACCTGGCAGGCAACGACAACGATTTCTATGCCGCAAAGGTCACGAAGCTCACGAAGCAAATTAGATGTAGGTATCTGGTGCAGTGAAAAGTCATCGAGCTTGACCTCTGGATAAGAATCAATGTCCATGTTGAAAAGTTCTCCCGGTTCAAGGCCGCAATCCATCGCATCTATAATAACGATTTTCGACGGCTTCTTGTCGGCAAGAATGGTATCAAAGAGTATCTCTCGAACCGAAGTCCCTGTATCAAGAACACAGACATCGGAGGGAATTGTGAAGTCTCGCTGGAGCTGCTGGGCAACGGCAGGGCCAAATCCGTCATCCTCAAGCAAGACATTACCGCATCCCAGTATAAGAATAGATTTATCGTACCACTCAGGTCCCATATACCACCCTTATCAGCCATTCGCTTTATTCGCACTTAAAAGCTTAGCCACTTTGTCACGCAAAACATCAAAATCAACAGGTTTTTCCAGAAATTCAGTTACCGGCATCCATTCTTCGTCTATGTCCTTAGAGCCAAAACCAAGCGGGAATTTGGTATTAATGGCGGTCAGCATCAGGATTGGAATATTCTTGAGCTTTTCTTTTTCGTGACGCATAAAACGTGCCAATTCAAATCCGGCAGAAGCATCCTCTGGAAACATGACATCCAAAATTGCCAAATCCGGAGGTTTGCTTTCCATACTTTTCACTGCACTATCAATGTCCAGCTCGACCTGCACTTCGTATCCCTCATTACGCAGAACCGTTGCTGTTGTACTGGCAAAATCTTCGTCATCATCTACTATCAAGAGATAGGGCATTTAGTTTCTCCTTTCATTTTATCACCCGGACTTCCGTTCGGAGCCGGGAATTTAAGCTCATATTTTGTTCCTGAACCGAAACGGCTTTCCACTCTAATACGGATACCGTACAATTCGGCTACGTTTTTAACAATAGCCAAACCCAGCCCGGAAGACTCTTTGTTATGCTGTACGGCCTCATTGGTTCGATAATGTTCCTCAAAGATATGAGGAAGTTTCTCCGGTTGTATGCCTATTCCATTGTCGGCAATAGTAACAACAGGCTCCGAATCCGGACCTTTATAACAGCAAATATGTACCTGTCCATTTCTATGTGAATATATTACTGCATTTGATAGTAGATTGACAAATAACATTTTAAAATGATCTTCAGTGCCAACCATAGCTACCGGCCGAATATTCACCTTAAAAGTAACACCGCGTTCACGAGCTATCGGGTCAACCTGAGATTTGCACCATAATAGTAATTCTGTCGAACCCATCCGGGTCTGAGGAAGAGACTGTTGGCTGGATGAGCTGAGATTTGCCAACTGGAGCATCTCCTGGATTTCAGTAGTCAGTCGCCGGGATCTCGATGTTATCCGCTGTATTACCGGTAACGCTTCGTCCGAAATCTCACCGCAATATCCCTGCAGCAGGAGTTGCGCATTAGAATAGATTGCCGCAAAGGGTGCTTTTAGCTGATGGGTTGTGGCAAGCATATGCCGCGCCCGTTCCTCCTGGGCGGCAACAAGGCGGAGGTTGGTTTCAGTAAGCTCGAAATCCCTCCTGCGTAACATCGAAGATAAGTGGGAGGCAAGATACCATACGACCAGCCATATTCCAATTGCGAAAAAGAAGTTTAAAGCCAACGTTGCCATTACTGGTGAATTATTCTGTTCATGGAACGACTCGGTGAAAATACTCATCGAAGGCAGTATCTTCAATACATATTCTGCTGTGATACAAGCAGCAAACATAACAATTGCCATGATAGTCACAATCAAACTCTGCCGGGGCGAAAAGAATACACAGGATAAAACGATATGAAAAAGATACGTGAATGCGATATTCGTCTCAAGACTGCCGATAAAATAAATGACCCCGGTAAGGATAACCAAATCCACAACAATCTGGCCCCACAGGTTAAAAATGATTTTGGAAGGAAAGGTCCTGACCCGTGCAAAAAACAGAAAAACAATATTGAAAAATGTCAAAATCCCGGCTATTATAAACGGCCACATTCCCGGAGAACGTATTTTGAAGTAGTCAATAGAATGGGGAAACAGACCCAGTACACCATAGCAGATAAGAGTTACAATCACCAGCCATCTGACACGGCAGAACCATAAGGCGTTACGTATGAGAAAAGATTTCGGCAGAGATCTTCCCTCGCCTTTGATCTCTGCATCAACGGGCAACTCCTGTGGAAGCGGCAGTTCATATACAGCCGGCTGAATACTCTCGTCTGAAGCCATTAGAAACAGTCTTTGTCCTTAATTCTCCATCTTCTCAGTTATTGAACTGTATCCCTCGCTCCAGAGCTGACTAAATCGCCAGGGATACAGCGCACACACTGAGATATATCCCAAAATCCTTTTCAGAGATTTTAGACTACAACTATCTCCTCACTATAGCATCATTATATTCATACGGCAAGTCGTTTTAAAAGGCCAAAGCAATCTCAATATCGAGACTGCTTTAAGGCCTGGTTAACTTACCAATTTGCAATAGTGTCGATTACTTTCCCACCAGCATCCCGAATCTCAAGCTTCACAGCAATACTGCCGTCCAGTTTGTGCGTTGCGCAGGACAGGCACGGATCGTAGGCCCGTATGGCCATTTCAACCGTATTGAGGATTCCCTGGTCGTAATTACCGTCTTTAATCAGTGCTTTCGCCGTCTGCTTAACAGACATATTGATCGGAGCGTTGTTGTGAGTAGTACCGACAATCAAATTGACGTTGGTAATCAGCCCATTCTCATCTGTCTCATAATCGTGGATCAAAGTTCCTCTCGGCGCTTCAACAGAACCAACACCTCGGGCCGCCCGTGGAGTGACAGGCACTCGGATATCTTTACTGGTAATTTCAGGATCCTTGAGCAGTTCGACGGCTTTTTCTGCACTGTAGAGCAATTCAATAAGTCTCGCATAGTTATAGAGCAGTGTAGGTTGTGCAGGCCTGCCGAATGCCTCCCGGAATTCCTCAAGCTCTTTCTGGGCCAGAGGGGTGCTGATCTTATCGCAAACATTCATGCGGGCAAGCGAATTTGTCCTGTAAATCGCCGATGGACTATCAAGGTCCATTGAGAAATCGCCCCATTTTTTCGCATAGGGGAACTTCAGATATGACCAGGGTTCGATATGCTCACCGATGTGGTCCGTATAATCGCTATACTCGAATTCTTCATATGAACCGTCAGGTTTCATCAATCGAGCCTTGCCATCATACATATCCAGCGTTCCGTCATCGGAGACCGTACCAAGAAAGCCCGTTTCGATGATACCCACAGTCTTTATAGCATCGAGATATTTTGGGAATATACTCTCCTTGGCAAATGCAATCGCAAACTTGGCAAATTCGAGAACTTCATCAGCCATGGGAATAAGCTTTTGTCGTTCGTCCTCAGTCAGAGGCTTGCTGAATCCACCGGGTACGGCGGTCACAGGGTGAATACTTTTCCCAGAAAGTATATTGAGCATTTGTGAGCCGAGGTGCCTGTTGCGAATAACCTTCCTGCCGATTTCGGGATTTGCCTGGGCTATACCTATGACATTCCTTACAGAATAGTCACTATCCGGCCCCATAACGAAATCCGGCCCCGCAAGGATAAAGAAGTGAAGTATATGCTCTTCCGTATAAGCGACAGCGTTGCATAATTGACGAAGTTTCGTACCGGCAGGCGGCGGAGTTACACCGAATACAGCATCGTTGGCCTTGGCCGAAGCTAAATGGTGTGACCATGGACATACACCGCAAATACTTGTTACAATACGCGGGAGTTCCTCCACAGGCCTTCCAATACAGAACTTCTCAAAACCGCGAAGCTCAACCACGTTAACAAAAGTATCGGCCACATTACCACTGTCATCAAGGTTTATCGTAATCTTGGCATGCCCCTCTAATCTCGTTACCGGAGCAATTGTTATTGTTTTCATATTTATACATCCTTTCTACTTTGGACGAACAGGCAAAGGCCTGAGCCTGTTTTGACCACCAATATACCTGTTCAGCAGTGCGCGTCTGTCGGGAACCTGTTTGGCGTCCAGCCCTATAGATGAAATCGCAGTCATCATGTCAACCAAAGGATTTGCACCTTTACGAATTGGACCGAAGCATCCGCGGCAAGGCATATTTCCTTTGATACAACGCGGGACTGTTACACCGTTACCATCACCGTTTCCTTCTTTATTCCCGCAGCCCGCCAGGGTAACAGGCCCCAGACATAAATAGCCCTGTTCCATAAAGCACCTGGTCTGGTCCCATGGCTTGCTTTGATCGAATTCCACCGAATCAAGTGTTCTTTTAATCTGACCGCCTGCAGCCTTCTTTTCCCGCTTCGTCGGACACTCGTCGCAAACACTTCTTTCTTCGAGCTTGAACTCCTTGCCTTCCAAAAGCGCAGTAAGGGCCTTGACAATAATGTCAGGATTTGTAGGACAGCCTGGAATATATACATCCACAGGCACAACCTCATCTATAGCATACACCTTGTCCAGTAGAGGAGGAAGATTCTCCGCAGGTGTATCAGCGGAATCCGTAGTTTTACATCCTCTGTAAACCTTGTCATACAGGGACTCAAGAGAAGACATATTAGCCAGGGCTGGTATTCCGCCATAGCATGCACATGAGCCCAAAGCAATGAGGGTTTTGCACTTTTTCCTCATTTCCTCGGCAACGTGCTTCTCCTTCTCGTTCCGTACACCTCCTGAGATTATCCCCACATCCGCTTCGGGGATTTCCATCTCTTCCTTTTCTCCTGTTTGACCAAAATACTTATGGTCCATCAATACAGGCATGTGGACGAAATTGAGCGCAGGCAGCAAATCAAGCAGCGGCTCGCCTATGTCCAGTATCGTGACCTCACATCCTCCACAGATGTTCAGCCATTCTTCGGCTACTTTTACAGGCACGGTAGTACCTCCTTTCTCAAGAGATTTTATATATTACGTATCTCATTTCTAATTAATTTATGTTTACAGTTAATTATTGCTTTTTTTGGCAAGCTGCTGCTCAACCTTCTCAAGAAGAACATGCGGCTCAATACCTTTTTCTATATATTCATCAACCGGCAGGAACTTGGAATGTTTACTTTCGCCGGGAAAATTAAATCCTG
>JAVVFI010000219.1:0-9190 GCA_032250555.1 Sedimentisphaerales bacterium | reverse complement strand
GAGTACCTCTACTAATTCTCACCTGTAAAAATACCATATAAGTTCTTAAAAGTCAAGTAATTTGTTATATCTAATATCAACCATCGAGCATCAAACAGCCAGAGTGGTGTTCACTTGCCGCGTGGACTGGATTTTAAGCTCTCAAAGCACATAACGCTTGGACTTACTGGTCGGTGATTCTCATCGCACGAGACACTACCACAGTTCAGACCATGGATCGGCCCGTATTCATTTCCTGAAGTTCCGTGAAGACAACATAACCCGTGCATCGCGCTATTGCTTGCCAGAGGCCAAGCTGGTTCTTACTAACCTTCCATTTCGTCAATGGTTCGTCTTTCCGATCTCCCTTCTTGGACCAGTATATTAGACCAGAGAAATCCCCCGTGTATTTCCAGTTGCCATGAGCCAAGGCATTCCGAAATGCTCTGACAGGGTTGTCTGTCAAGAACTTACAGCATTTCTTCGTTACGCTCTCATTAGGTATTCTTTTGCGCAATACCTTGAACAACGAATCGCCGAGATACACAAAACAGATATAGTTCTGCGCGATGATTTGAGCGCGTATAACAGCTGGGTGAACTTGGGAGGAGTGAACGATGTCCATCCATTTCTGGAATCCAACAAGTTCATCGAGCCTGCTATGGATGCCGATTGCGTCCGACATGTTTACTTCTTGGACAATGCATGTGTCCAAGTTGCGGATTTCCTGCGCCATCGATGTTGCAATGTTGTTACTCTGGGGCGCAGCTATCTGGAGTTCGTCGCGTAAGAATGATGAATACGATCTCATCTGCGAGTCAAGATGTGTCCAATCAGTCTCCATTTTTTTCTGGCCTAACAATTTTTATATAGTTTCCTTATAAGAGGCCATTTAAATATATTTTAACCGAATTTGAGATACACTTGTTTCCTATGGCATTACTATTATTAAAGAAATGTCATCAGTTGTCAAGACTTGATTAGAACGTTCAAAGAGCTATACTGGCTAAATATGTCAAAAAGAATGAAAACAAATCAGTTTGATTGCGTTGTTATAGGTGGAGGTCATGCCGGTGTCGAAGCTGCTCATGCGGCGGCGAAAATCGGCGCCAAAACCTGCCTTTTAACTATAAGCAAAGACACGATAGCGAAGATGAGTTGTAATCCGGCTATCGGTGGTCTTGCAAAAGGTCAAATTGCGCGCGAGGTTGATGCCCTGGGTGGATTAATGGGGTTGGCGATAGATGCAACGGGGATACAGTTTCGTCTGTTGAATTGCTCGAGGGGCCCGGCGGTGCAAGCTCCGCGTGCGCAGGCCGACAAATACAAATACAAAGATTATGTACGTATGCTGCTCGAAAAAAACACGAATCTAACGATAGTTGAAGCGACAGCGGCTGAGATTATAATCCGGGGGAAAAAAGTACGGGCGGTACGCTGCAGTGATGGAAGGAGATACAATGCTCCAACGGTGATTTTAACGACAGGAACCTTTCTTAGCGGCTTGATGCATATAGGAACAGAACAGTTCTCCGGTGGAAGGCTCGGTGAACCGGCAGCCAATGACCTTTCGGAAAGTCTCCGCCAGCTTGGGCTGAAGCTTGAAAGGCTGAAAACCGGCACACCGGCCAGACTGGATGCTTCGACAATCGATTTTGATAAGCTCGAGGTCCAGCATGGGGATGAAAAACCAGTTCCTTTTTCCTTTATGAACGAAAGAATAACTCGGCCGCAGGTTCCGTGCTGGATAACCTATACGAATGAAAAAATACATAATCTAATCAGAGAAAATCTGCATCACGCACCACTTTATTCAGGGCAAATAACTTCCACAGGTCCCAGGTATTGCCCGAGTATTGAGACAAAAATCTTACGCTTCGCAGATAAGAAGCGGCATCAGGTGTTTCTGGAACCTGAAGACGAAGAACAATCGACTATTTATTGTAACGGCTTAAGTACTTCTTTAGACAGGGATGTGCAGGAACAAATATTCAAATTGTTACCGGGAACAGAGAATGCGCGTATTATTCATTACGGCTATGCGATAGAATACGATTATTGTCCCCCAACTCAGCTAACACCCAATTTAGAAACGAGGAAGGTTTCTGGATTGTTTCTGGCAGGACAAATAAACGGGACAAGCGGATATGAAGAGGCGGCTGGGCAGGGTCTCATAGCTGGTATCAATGCGGCGAGAAAACTACAGGGCAAAGAGCCGCTCATACTCGGCAGAGACCAGGCGTATATCGGGGTGATGATAGATGATTTGCTGACCAGGGGGCTTGATGAGCCGTATCGGATGTTCACGTCGCGGGCGGAGTACCGGCTGGAATTAAGAGCTGACAATGCGGATAGAAGATTGACGCAAATCGGTAAATCAGCCGGGCTTGTGGATGAAAAACGCTGGATAAAGTTGCAGACCAAACTCGAGAATATCAATAAGCTTAAGAGCTACCTGAAAAATAACCGTTCGGAAGGGATAAGTTTGTGGGACCAGCTTCGCCGGCCGCATAATGTACTTGTGGAAAAGATGGCCGAGAATCCTGACATTAAGAATATGAATCTGGCTGAAGATGTTCTTAAGGCAGTTGCGATTGATGCTAAGTATGAGGGTTATTTAGCTAAACAGAAACGTCTGGTGGCTGGCTTCAGGACATTGGAGAAAAAGAATATCCCGGCAGATTTGGACTATAACAGCATCGCACATCTAAGGGCGGAAGCTAAAGAAAAGCTGTCTGCTTTCAGGCCGAGTACATTCGGCCAGGCCTCTCGAATAAGCGGTATAACACCGGCTGATATTATGGTGATTCAAATTCATTTGAAAAAAAGCAATGACAGAATTATCTGAAAATATTTATAACAGCCATGCTGCGCGTAATGAGCCTAAGTTTAAGCTCTGGAGTTCGGCCGGCCTGCTGCTGACATACAAATGCAACTGCGTCTGTGAATTTTGCTATTATTATTGTGGTCCCGAAAAGAAAGACCTGATGCCTGTGGATACCGCTTTAGGTGCATGGCGGTCGCTGAAAATCCTCGCCGGCGATAGAGCCAAAATCCATATCACCGGAGGCGAACCTTTTTTGTATTGGGAAAGACTGCAGGAAATTCTCGAAGAGGCAGGTCATCAAAACCTCGGTAAAGTTGATTTGATAGAGACAAACGGTTTCTGGGCCACTAATGAAAAAGTTATCAGGCAGCGGCTGAAAAGGCTTAATGAGCTTGGGATGAACAGATTTAAGGTCAGCACAGACCCGTTTCATCAGGAGTATGTTGATTTAAAGTTGGTACATCGATTGGCCGCTATAGCGACGGAGGTACTGGGGCCAGAGCGGGTACTGGTTCGCTGGCAGAAGTATTTAGATGACCCAATAGAAATAAAAAGTCTATCACCTGCTGAGCGAGAGCAAAAGTATATAAGCGCGATGAAAGATTATCCCTGTCGCTTTACAGGTCGGGCGGCAGATAAGCTGGCTGAATTAGCAGCCTTAAAGCCGATAGAAGAGTTTGCTTCATTGAATTGCAAATCCGGTTTTCTCGGTGCGAAAGGTGTGCACATCGACCCGTTCGGCAACGTGTTCAGTGGTACGTGCAGCGGCATCATTTTCGGGGATGTAAATCAAATAAAGCTTGAGGATATCTGGAAGCAATTTGAGCCGGAAGTAAACAAGTTTATCGATACGTTATTTAATTCTGGCCCTTATGGACTGCTCAATGAAGCGGCAAAGCTGGGTTACAAGAAAGCAAATTTCTATGCAAGTAAGTGTCATCTCTGCACAAGTATCCGACAGTTTTACTCAAACAGCGGCCTTGAGGAATCGATAATCGGCCCTGCAGAGTGCTATTGTTAATTCACTTAGAAGCGGAAAATTTCGTTGTATCGCGGCTCAAGTGTTTACTTCCTTGTGCTCTGATGCACTTTTTTTGGGCATAGCGGTAGCTTCGATTTCAAACAGCAGGTCATCGCGGCAGATATCGCAAATGATCGTTATCCATGGCCAGGGGAGAGTGTCCCTGAAAGAATTGAATATCCTCTCGACCTCGGTTGTTTTGCAGTAGGCCATGACCTGCACTACATCTTCATCGATGGAGTGCATATCACTTAGAACAGCACGGACGTTTTCTATGGTCTCTTTTATTTGTCCCTCGGCATCGTCAATATTCGTAGTGGCCCCGTCCTCATCGATAGAGGCGGTTCCGGAAACATAGACTGTTTGGCCGGCGGGGGTATCTGTTTTTGAAGCCCGTGAGAAGGCCGAGCCGTAATCCAGTGCGGACTGCTGTTTTCCGCCCGCCTGAAGGTACTTTGTGCAGTCGGTCGGTCCGAGGACTGCAATCATATCCATAGCACAGTCGCCGCCATCAGCCGGCCCAAGACCAATGCCTGTGCTGGCCGGCATTGACTGGCGAGTTCCGGCTCCGATAAGGCCCCTCTTGGTGAAAAATTCATTTCTGACTTGATTGAACTCATCATACCATGAAAGAATGTCCTTTAGCCACATCCATGTGCGCGGAACCGAGAGGAAATCCGCCCCGTATTTTATGAGTGCACCTTCGGCTTTTTCCATCATTTCCTGAGCATGGGTGGTAATCTCTTTGCCTTGCCGGCCGGAAATAGACGAAAGCGAAAGATATGCTCGGCCGGGCATGTGAAGAATCCGTCCACAGTCGATTTCGTCCAATCTAACCGCCTCAGGCTTGTTTTCGCAGATTATTGCGTGGACCTGTACCCCGGCTATCGGGCCGAGTAATCCTTCTTGTTCCACTAACAGGCTTGGCGCAACTCCATCATCAAGTTTTCCATAGGCCTCTGAGCGTGTCTTGCAGATAATTTCCATCGCATCTTGAGTGGCGAATACCCGTTCCTGAAAAATATGTGCCTTTTTCGATTTAAGGATATCAGAAATGCCGGAAAAAATTTCTTCTGCATGCTCGGCTGGGGATGCAGTTTCCGATGGGGCTGCAGAGATATAGATTTCGGTTGCCCCAGTGGATTCGATGCTGTGTGTATGTATGTTTACTGTCATTTCTTACCTTATCATCCGAGTCTTAGTTATAAATAAAAATCTTATCTGCCTATTAGGCAGGCTTTCTTGCGGGGAATTCTAATCTCATTATTCGGAAAAAGCAAGTTTAATCTTACCTATCTAAAGGCAGTCATATCTGTCTTAAAGTAATTGAATTACGGCGTTATGGGACTAATTGGCATGTTATTCACGTCCGGTTAACCACGGCTCGGTGGTTTCCGGGATTTGTCCGGCTTTAGGGGTAGCCATAGTCACAGGCATTTGGCCGGTAATTGTCGGATGGCCCCGCACAACTCTGCCTAATTTTTCTTTTTTTACGTCAACAGGCTCCATTATTAATTCGGGGACGCTGTAAGTCCACAGGCAGGATTTGTAATCAGTTGGATCTTTCTGCGGCAGCAGCAGGGGGCAGTGAGACCTGCCTTGCCGGTCAACATAACTAATATAGGTTCTTGTAAATACGCCGCTATGCCTTTTACTGCTGAAAGCTATCCACCTTCCATTGCTTGACCAGCTATGCCATGATTCGCTTTTGTCACTATTTGTTTCCAGGCGGCGGTATTCATATTTTCCGGTTCGCTGTGCGGCTTCGAGGTCTATCATGTAAAGGTCGCTTTCCTGGTAAACGGGAAAGCAGCCGTAATCGCACATACAGAACAGCAGCCAGCGTCCATCGGGACTGATTCTCGGCAGAAGAATGCTCAGACCTGTATTCTGAGCGGAAAGTACTGTTTCCACCTCGCCCCAGGTGTCGCTGTCTATATCGTAGCTTATCCGGACAAGGTCATACTTGATTTCGCTGAAGTTGCTGGGGATTATACTTTGATCCGACCATGTTTTCGGTGCACTGCAGAAATACAAATAACGGCCGTCAGCCGACCAGGTGGGATATGTTTCGAGACGATCCTTTTTGGAAATCTCAGGTGAAGTCTTTATCGTTTTAGAGTCAACCATATAGTATGCCAGCAGAGAATCAAGGTCTATCACATCACGGACCTCCGTTGCGGCCGTATGGAAGAACTGATGCACCTTGTTGATAGAATATGCCGCGAGCCGACCGGATGGATGCCACGAAGTATAACCGAATTTTGTACCAATCTTGTTGACATCGTTGTCTTCGATAAGCAGGACGGAACTGCCATATAATGCACTGCGGATGCCGATAAACATTTTGTCCGTCCGATTGTTGCAAAATGTGTGACAGTTCAGGCAGCCGCCTTTGAAATAATTATTATCCAGTATGAGTGATTCGTCGAATCGGTGCAGGTCTCGCTGGTAAATACCCATCTTTCTCCAAAAAACATGGCCTGGATGGATTCTTCTATATACCAGGAAACCATCTATATCTTCATTGGCGATTTGATTGGTAATGGAGGAAAAACGGTTCCATTGTGCAGTCGCAGTCGGCGGATTTGCTGTTTTTACAAAGATATCAAAATTCAATTGTTCCCCGCGGTTGGCGTTGAGCAGCTCGTGCCATCGGTTCTGGGGAATCAAAATCTTCGGTGAACGGCTGAAGATTTGGATAGCTCTGCCTTGTTTAGAGTGTATTTTTACGCAATACTTTGAACCGGTTTCTTCCACCAAAAAATTTAGAGGTGCAATGTTCGGGGGAATAACAGTCCCGCAATAGTCAGGGAATATTTTGGGTGGTCGGTCAATAGAGTTATACTGATCGATTTTCCTTTCGGCCAATGGAAAAAGTCCTGTCCGGCTACAGTTGTGAAGGGCATAAACCACTACTCCTGCGGATAATATTACAAGCGTTAACAGTATGAACAAATATCGGTAATGTTTACTCATTACTTAGTTCCCTGACGTCCATAAACGTAGTAAAAGAAATAGCTGTTCCGGTAATCTTGCGCCAATTTATTGTAGGCGGTCCGTTTGTTTTTTCCATAGTCGTTCAAGACCTGATTAAAGCCGGCAAAACGCTGACGTGATTCGGTGCTTATCTGGCGTCCACGTAGATTAACTGGTTTCCTGACGCTGGATACATATATTAACATTGCCTCTTCATATAATCGTGGGAACTGAGAAAAGCCGAAATCATCTAATCGCTCGAGGTTCTGCACAAATTTTCCCAACTGACCGTTCAGCATATACCAGCTCATAAGGTATTCAAAGGCCATACGGTTTTGTCTGTTCTTTTTCAAAAGATGCAATAGAGCGGCCTCAACATTATTAAGTGATGTAAATCCGTAATCTTTCTCCATGCAGATCGAACGTAGTCGTTGAATCTCATTGACCTGTGACAGGTCAGGATTTGACCTCAAAAGCTCCAGATAATTATTGGCCCAGTCGTTGTAAAACAATGTTTTACTCAGCGCTCCGAGATAAATCCGTGCGGAGTCATAATTTGCCTTGGCCATATTTATTAAAGCCAGCTCTTTTAGAATTGATGGGCGTTCTCCAAGCCCTTCCAGAGATCCGGCAAGAGTGTTCTCGGCCATATTCAAAAGACCGATATCAAGATAGATTCCGGATTTTTTCCGGGAGGCAATTTCGTATTTTTTAGTGCTTAGAAAAAGAGTGGCGGGATTCTGTGGCCAGGAAAACATGTCGTAGCCGAATCGGCCGGTATGATATAAAGCCCTGTTAACAGCGTTAACTACAAAATAGTTATCAGGAAAGCGTTGAGCGGCTCTGAGCAGTTGCGGCCACATTTTCTCGCTGGCGTAAAAGTCGGTTAAAAATACGGTTTTTTTCTCTTTGTCATAGGAAAAGAATACGGCAGTAAAGGCTATTGTGAATAAAGCCAAGGATTCGATAATCCATTTTAGCGCTGGCGAGCTGATGTTGAATTTCATTTTTACCGGCAACGTATTGAGGCAAAATATCTTATCTGCCTTAAGGCAGTTTATTATTTTTGAGTTTTGAATTATTTTCCAGAATCCCGAGACAAGTAAAGTTAAAGGCGGGAGCGAATAAAGTATGAAGATTATCACTATCAGCTTTCTGCGATTATCAAAAGACAGGATTTTCCAGGATAAAGGTGATAAATCGCTGTAGGCATCGATAATATTTACACCGAAGATAAGGACACCCTCAACGTATGGAATAACCACGGCTGATAAGAGATATAAAAGCGCCAACAAGTATTGGCGTCTGAAGAGTAATTCGTACATCGCACAGAGCATCGCAAAGATGAGATACGCTCCGGCGGCTATCGCCTGCAGGATGACGGAAAGAACCAGGGCAATAGCAAGACGACTGGAGCTTGAAGTAAGAGAGCGTGCAATCCTTAAATATAAACATACGAAAGCCAGTGTTACTAAAAATGCCATTGTGGTAATGAAGTGAAATGTATATTGAGTATATACAATGAGCAAAAGAATGGGCCCGATGAAACGGAGCGGGCGAAGATGAGATAAGTTTACGGCTTTTAAGATATAGCCGAAACATACGGACATCAACCATGCCTGTATCGTTACTACGAGTGCTCCTGCCCAGCGGATATAGAACAATTGAGAAAGGAACGCTCCGATGTATTCGACAAGCCCGCCCGATTGTGTACAGAATTCGCAAAAGAATGACCAGCCCCTGTAAAAGACAGGGAAATTCGTAATGATCCCGGCACAATTATAAATTAATCGCAAATCAACAACGAACCAGAGGTACAGGCAGAACAGGACAAAAAAGATAAGACTTCGGCTCGTTCTGCCGATATCCTGACTCAATAATTTCCGAAGTGCACCTGCCATTACTTCTTTCTCAAAAAATCGCTCGACAACATGTCAAATGTCCCCAACAAGGAGCATTCTCCGAAGGAAGCCGTTGTTATGTATTTAATACGGCATAATGGATAAGAATATTTAAAGAAATTATACTTTATCCGGTTTGAAATACACCTGCTTTTTTATGGATTCCGCTCTTCGGGGAGCCGATAAAAATAATAAAAATAGTACAAAACTGTAACAAAACAGTAACATATAGTTGTCATAATTGCTCCTGATAATGTGACCGTATATTTGTTAATCTATTTAGAAAGGAGCACAATTATGGAAAAGTGGAAGAACATCACAATTGTTTTCTTGCTGGCGGTTGGGATCCTTGGCACAGGGGCTTTAGCCAAGAGTGCCGGCACACTGCTGCAGGAAGGTCTGTACGCCGAGGAGGTCGATGGTGACATCGATGCGGCCATCAAAATCTATGAGCAGTTGATTGCCGAGAGTTCCGCCCAGAGG
>JAVVFI010000218.1:0-9270 GCA_032250555.1 Sedimentisphaerales bacterium | reverse complement strand
CACTTCCCTGAGGTTTGCCAGTTCTGTCATACGCTTCGCTTCGAGTTCTGTCATGGCCAGCATCAGTTCATTACGCAGCTCATCAGGCCCGGTTTCCTTTTCGATCTTGCGGGAAACTTCTGCAATCTGCCGATCGAACAGCTTGATTTGTGTATAGCTGATGGTTACCTTGCGGATAAGTTCCAAAGGTTTTGTCCGGTCGGAACTGCGCAAATTTTCCTGATTCTCTATAGCCGCTCGAATCAGCTCTCCCAGCTCCGGGTCGCTCTCATTCTGCACACGGTCCAGAATGCTGCGTGTCTTGCTCTGGGCCATCGCAGCCGTCGTCATACCAAGACATAGTAAAATACACAATAACTTCTTAATCCTTTTTGCCTTCATTGTGATAACCTCCAAAAGATTGTGCCATTATCCCGCTGATACTCTCGACCGATTCATGCGGGCCTAAAATTTCGGCGAGAATTGAATGATTATTTTGATTGTCGTAAACCTCATTGTAGCTATTTGCTGTTAAGCCTTGTTCCGTAATATCTTTTGCGGCCGCTGAATCGTAAGGCAAAAGTTTACCCGCTTTATCGAAGGCTCGAGCCATGCGCTCTTCCATTCCCAACCGCTTGAAAAAACGGGCGGCATCCAGCCAGGCGACAAGCTCACTCGGTACATTTACACTGTCTGTCTCAACCTCGGCGGCCGCCCGTGGTGCGATATCCACGTTCCCGGGCAACGTACGTGGCACCGACAGGCGGCCGCCAATAAATGCAATACCAGCTTTCAACACCGCGGCGACTGCACATTCCGCCCTCCGCCGGACGGAATGTCGCCGCCGAACTTGAACAAGTGCAGCCGTCGAGTCACGAAGCGTCTGTTGCTTAAACGCTTCTTGTGGCGGACTGCCCGATAAATGCTGGCTAAGATATTTATCCACATCACTATCTTTCATACTGTCACCTTGCATAATACGTCACTCCAAAGTTTGCATCTGTTCATAAACTCGGGCGAAGCCGGCCCGCGCTCGACGCAATTGAGATTCGATTGCCTCAATGCTTGCACCGTTGCCTGCCGCGATCTCCTTTATACTGAGCCCCCGGATATATTTTGCTTCGAGCACCACGCGATAACGCGAAGGTAGCCGGGCGAGTGCCTCATGCACCCGCAAATCAGGACCTCCCTCCGTCACCGCCTCAGAATGCCCATTCACAGAGGACTCTTCATACTGCTTCCGCCGCCGCTCGCTGTTTCGGATTACCATATACCGGTTTTTCACAATCCCGAACAGCCATGCTCGAAACGTCGCCCGGCCGGGGTCGAAACGATTAATCCGTTTCGCCGCAACCACAAAGGCCTGCTGAGCCAGTTCCTCGGCCATGCCATGTCGGCCATCTACGAGCGCCGCACAGAACCGGTACACCGCGTCAAAGTGCCGCTCAAACAATTGCCGCCATGCCTGCTCGCTGCCCCTCTGTGCGGCGTATATCGCATACCTATCGGAATCCGCATTCATTAGTCGATTGCTCGTTTTTCACGTAATATTGTCGATCAAGTCTCTGTAGTTATTTCTCGCCCCGGCCGTAAAATCCGTCGCAAATGTTGGAAAAATCTCTCAAAAATAATTATACCACACCAACCCATGCCATAAACCCAAAAATTCACAGATTTCAATGCCCGGTCTCAGGTTTACAGTGACGAGTCTCGGAGATATTTTTTGATTTCTGAAAGGAAAAATGCTAACGCTGAGCGCAAGACGCTGGTTCGTCTTCTCTATATCCCACCGTTACTCACCCCAAGGTAATGGAGTTTTTGTACTAAAAAGAGAACGACACGTTTCTCACGAAACTGTTGGCCGTAATCTCGGCATCCGAGAGGCTGGTTTGCTTTTGGCCGGCTATCACAAGATTCTCAAACACAACGCCGTCGAGCACATGGTCGTCGCCCAATCCGTGAAGGTTACGGCATAATCTTGAGCATCACTACGCCATGAGAAGGAACATCCGCGGCATAGGCACCGCTCGATGATCCAAGTTCTTTCTTTTGCCATAGATCCCGGACCCTGGCTTTGAGGTGCTCCGGATACCCAATCTCTCTCCAGAGTACACCGATGTTAGTTTCTCTGTCACTGCGGTTAAACAAGACAACAGCTCGCGATCCGTCCTGCAGCATCTTGCTCCACACTTCCAGGTCACCGTAGTCGCGTACTTTGACACCCTGCCTACCCAGGGGATCTTGATTTACAGCGATGACTTCTTTATTGAGCAGGATTTCCATGATCTCAGGTGTGGCTTTGCGAATATCATTGCCTAACATTAGAGGCGCTGCCAACATACACCACAGGCTGAAATGGGCCTTGTTTTCATCAAAAGTTAGTTCACCATTTCCCACTTCCAGCATATCAGGATCGTTCCAGTGTCCCGGCCCTGCGTAACTCTCTAAACCAACCTGCAAATCAAGGATCTTGGTAAAGCCGATAAAATTCTCGACCTGTACACCCTTGGACAAAACCATCCGCCCCCCATCCCATGTTGGACGGATATCAAAAGTGGTGCGCCATAAGTGTCCCACGCCCTTGCCCCACAACCACGGTTTGTTGGTACCCCATTCGCAAATACTAAAGACGATGGGACGGCCTGCTTTTTCTAAGGCGTCACGCATCAGTTTATAACAATCCGGGGCACTCTGATTACCCGTAGCGCACCAGTCATATTTCAGATAATCCACACCCCAGGCCGCATATTGACGGGCATCCTGATATTCGTAACCCCGGCTGCCCGGATAACCGCCGCAGGTCTTGTAACCGGCATCCGAATATATTCCAAATTTAAGGCCCTTCGAATGGATATAATCTGCCAATGATTTCATACCGGACGGAAACTTTTTGTTATTCACGACAATATTACCCTGACCATCTCGGTCGATTTGCCAACCATCATCAATCACGATATATTCATAACCGGCGTCCTTAAATCCTCGCTCCACAAACATATCCGCAATACCGCGTACCATTTCTTCGTTGATTTTAAGACGGAAGGTGTTCCAGCTATTCCATCCCATAGGAGGTCTCTGAGCAAGGTTCTCCCAGCTATCGCCGGCCGTTAAACAAGCTGAGCTGCTCAAACACAGCAAGACACTCATCAGTACTAAGTTTGTGCGTTTTTTCATAACCCATTTTTCCTTTCTTTCTTCAATAAAATAATGATTGTACCTGACCGTTACCTGTAACCTTAACGGTAGTAAAGGAAAGGCCATAACCATTCTGAAGTAATAAATTGTATCATTTCCCATGATTCTATACAAATGTTTCATCCGGCTGAAAGATAACTCTTCGAGATAAGGAAAGTTATCACTTGAAAAGTAGTTGCGTACAGTTAAATCGCTATTACACAATACGAACCGTCATTTTAACCCTTAGCTGAACAACCCAATATGCCCCCAAAAAAAACTGGGACTACCTTTGGGGCAGTCCCAGTTTCATTTCTTATTTAACTTTCAATACTACGCAGCTTACTGCAGCGATGATTGAAGTGGGCAAAAGCCCGCCTGGCATTCCTCTGTTACTTAAAGAGTGCCATGATATAGTCGATTACCGTCATGAGGAGGCCTTGCGTTTCATCACTGTCGGCGCCCTCCTCGATAAGATAACCGCCCTGTTTAGTATGCTGGTTTAAGGATACAAGTTCACCGGCTTCATCTTCGGCGATCAAATCAGCTCTGTGACATGCACCACAGGCTCTTGAACCAGGCCCGGTGATATAAGCCGGCACGACACCAATGTTTCTGTCCCATGTTTCAACCGAATCAGAGCCCGACAGCAAACCAGGCAGCGACCTGGACTGATCGGGTACTTCGAAGGTACCTTCGTTGTGACAGGATTCACAGTTTTTAATCGTGAAATTGGGATACACATGCTCGACATGCAGATCATAACGTAATGCTTCTACCGGATCGGCAAAATTGACATCGCCAATATCAAAAGCCTGGAACGAGTGAATCGCATGGACATAAGAGTCAAAAGAGCGAGACTGCATTTCAAGGTGGACAGAGCCAGACATAGGCGTGTGACACATCTTGCACATAGTGACGTTGCTGGCGAAGTACATGCCATGACTGACGTGGGGCATAAGCTCATCGTGACAGTTACTGCATTTGGTATCAAAATCAACTATAGGAGCGTAGTAATCCTCATAAGCACCGTCTTCAAGATTGAATGTTCTTGATACAGACTGAAGAACAACGTTGTTACTGCCAACGGTAAGTGCTGGAGCTACTCCAATTTCGATTCTCTTTATAGCACCGTCTTCGTAGTAATCAAGCCCAGTGAGGTCAAATGTAACAGACCATGTAGCACCATTTGTTGTTTCGCCAGAGAAATATGCGCTTCCTCTTAAGTATGCATCGTCGGGATTAAAGTCCCACACACCTGATTGGCCCTCGAGGCCACCATAGGCAGGTGAGAGGAAGTCTTTTGTATCAAAGCCATAGCCACCAACATATACAGCCGGAACAATATCAGCGGCATCAGCCGTGCCAACCGTACCCGTCGCGTGGAAATTAATGGTAAGCATGGTGCCGTCTAAGGTTGGGTCGTCGATAGTGACCGTAATGGCATCAGAATACTTGGTTCCATCGCCGGCATAGACATGCTCGTCATAACCAGTATGAATTTCGCTGAATACTGGTGCAACACTACCGTCGGTATGGCAGTTGCTGCATTCCCCGAGTGAGATGTCATGAGACATTACATCTGCCAGAGCCGGCGCCCGGTGCGGATCAGTACCTTCCTCGGGTCCGGTCACTGGGTGACAACTCACACAGGTCTCAAGTTTAAAATTGGCATCCGTCAATATCATGTCAAGTTTGCCTTCGTGGCATGTTGCGCAGGTTGACATAGACTGAGGATAAGGGAACTCCATAGCGTGAGACATATGAACGTCGTTTTTGATGTTGGCTGTATAAGCGTACTGTGCTTCTTCATCAGCCGTCAAAGAATCACCTGCATGTATCTCTGCATAACGTGCTGGATTATCAACTAAGATCTGCCAGTCTTCATGACCGCCGTTACGGTCATCGTAATGGCAAGTCTTACAGGTGGAGAAATCAGATAACCCCTCCACTTGAGGCCCTCTGTAGCCATGTTTCATATATGGCGCACCGTGACATTTCTCACAACCTGATACATTGGCTGCGGATTCATAGGTGGCCGCATCACCAAAAGCAAGGCCTGCATTGGAGACGTCATCGTACATAGACACATGACCGCCGCTCTCAGTGTCAAGAAGGCCGTCGGCGATATAGCCATAAGCTAAACCGTTTGAGTTGTTCAGATCGTAGGCTATTCCGGTGGCAGTCACAGAGTATTTGCCGTCACCAAGTGCTGCCGGGTTTGAAAATGATTGTGAGTTTAAAAACTGTCTTGTCGCGCTGTCGTAGGTCACCGCATAGAATCTCTTTTGTTCCAGTGACGGAAGTCCGTCCGCATCTATGTACGCAGCGCCGTTCTTCTTAATTGTAAGCATCATAGTTGCGTTGAAAGTGCCGTCACCGTTATCGACACTCTTAACACCATCAATTGTTAATTCAAGAGTGCTTTCGTCGGCATAATCGTCGTAAATGGCCTGATGTTTTTTCTCACCGGCTCCGCTGTGGCAAATTACGCAAGTCTCTGGTGGGGATAAAACATCAAAATGGGCTAATTGCACTTGAGCAAACACGCCTGATGTGCTTACTAACAGAACGGCAAGTGCAAACACTACAGCCATTAGGCTTGTTCTTTTTTGCATCATTTTCTCCTTATAATACATTTTTTCTTTAATACAAATTTGTACACCAATTTCGGGAGATATCGCCTCCTCGGCTCTCCAAATGGCCGGAGTTGATACAACCCACGAACCATAAAGTCACAGAGGGCCTGATCGCCTGCTTGCTTGTTTTGACATAAAATCCTCCTTTATAAATACATGTTGAAATGTTGGTTTAACTAACCCGACATTTCCAATATTAAAAGCTTAGTTACGTCGCTAAGCTTAATTTCCATTAGAACTTCCTACTTTTTAAAATAAAATGCATGGTAACAGGCAGAATTTTTCATTGCAAAAAGTCAGTCGTTAATTTCAAATCCCTTTTTTTATGAGATATCTTCGAATGGCAAAAAAGAATCATCCCCTTGTTGGTAAACAATCACACTCCTCAGAAAGATAAACGTCTCCTGCCAATATACAAATTTTACTTGCTTAAAAATAAAAACCACAAACTCCAATATTTGTAAATATACCAAATTATCAGCTTTACGTCAATAACAAAGTGGAGTATTAGAAGGTTATCTTGTTCTCAATATTGAGAATTTTTTTAATCCCAATCTAAACGTGGAGCGTCTAATCCAGATAATCAATTGGAAGATGCCCTCTACAACTGTAGAGAGCGCTCTGCAAATCAGCCCTTTATGCAAAACAAAGCCAATTTTTGTACCATTGGCAGTATTTATTGAGTATAATTGCCCGTAAGTACTGAGAAATTGATAAGGAATTGTGAATATGGGTATGACTGAAATAGCTTTTCAGAAATGTATTAACCTCGATTGCGGCACCGAATTCGACTGCGGACAGGCGATGTTCAAATGCCCGCAGTGCGGAGAACTGCTGGATATACGCTATAACTGGGACAAAATCAAGGTTCCCGAAAAATTAAGCGAATTTGCAAAACGCTGGGCTGGCAGAGACAATCGGCTGGATTTGTCCGGCGTATGGCGGTTCCGTGAGCTGATAAGCTTCTGTGAGGATAAATATAAAGTCAGCATCAGCGAAGGCCAAACCATCCTGCAGCAAAATGACGCCGTGGCGGAATATGTCGATATGGGAGCCGGTTGTTTATTTCTGCAATATGAAGGGCTGAATCCATCCGGCTCATTTAAAGATAACGGAATGACGGCGGCCTTCAGTCATGCCAAAATGGTAGGAGCTACTTCCAGCGCATGCGCCTCGACGGGCAATACTTCCGCATCGGTGGCTTTGTATGCACATAGCTGCGGCGTTAAATGCACGGTCTTCATCGGCTCGGGACGAATCGCCTTCGGTAAACTGAGCCAGGCAATGGATTACGGTGCCCAAACCATTCAAATACTCGGCGATTTCGATGACTGCATGCGACAGGTTCAGGATGTCTGTACAAAGCTGGGCTTATACCTGCTCAATTCACTCAACCCGTTCCGGCTCGAAGGACAAAAGACCATAATGTATCGAATCATCGAAGGCCTCGGCTGGGACGTGCCGGACTGGATTATAGTGCCCGGCGGAAATCTCGGTAATTCCAGCGCTTTCGGCAAGGCCTTTTATGAATTGAAGCAGCTCGGTTTGATTAAGCGGATACCGAGAATGGCGATTATCAACGCGACCGGGGCTGATACTTTGACTGACCTGGTAAATAATAAAAAACTCCTCTGGAACGGCGGTAAAGTTGACCAGAAAATTATCGATGATTATTACGCCGACCTTACGGCCCGTAACTTTTCGCCGCATACCTGTGCTTCGGCGATTGAGATATCCCGGCCGGTCAATTTGAAAAAATGTCTTCGGGCAATCGATATTTGTAACGGTGTCGTGTTAGCGGTGCCGGATGAAGAGATTGTCGATGCCAAAGCTATTATAGGTAAATTCGGTTTAGGTTGTGAGCCGGCATCGGCGGCCACGATAGCAGGCCTCAAACACCTGAGAGCTGATAATATCATCGGCGCCGACGAGCGGGTTGCGTGTGTGCTCACCGGCCATCCGTTAAAAGATCCGAACGTTACGGTCAACTACCACAAAGATAATCAGGGCCGGTTCAGCAATATGCCGATAGAGGCGCCTAACGAGCTTGATGCGATTATCAAGCTGATACAGAATTAACAGGCCTCGCGAAAGACTTATGTCAAGCCGGTAATAATAAAGCCGATGGTAAGCGCCAAAGAGCCGGCTGTGTGCAAAATGACGGTTAACTGGTTGGCGCGGAACATACCCGGCGTAACGAGGTCTTTTTTGTTGGCTGCTTTTATCGCAAGAACAGCAACCGGCAGTGTCAAAAGATACAACAAACCCGCAAAAAACATTGAGCGGTAAATAAACATAGCCGCTGCAAATACAAAACCTGATATCAATACAATTCTGTAAATCCAAATTGAAGCCGGCACACCGAAACGAACAATCAGTGTTGTTTTATTAACGGCAGTGTCGGCGGGGAGATCCGGAAATTCGTTTATAAAAATTATCAGGAAAATCAGTACACCGACTATGGCTGCTGGAAAAAGCGGCAAAATGTCAATTTGACCAGTCTGCAAATAGTATGAGCCGAATACCGGAAGCAAACCAAATAACAGGGCTATTACGATTTCACCGACGCAGCGGTATCCGAGCTTGAGCGGCGGGGCGGTATAGAAAAAGCCGCCGAGTAAGCCGATAATGCCGAGTATTAAAATGAAGAGGCTTTTTGTCATCAGGACAATTACCAGGCCGATTGCCGAACCGGTGCCCAGGGCAGCCAGGGCGGCGAGTAATTCTGCTTTGGGTGAAAGGATGCCGTCCTGGATAGAGCGGCTGCCGCCTGAAAACGGAGTTACGTTTTTATTCTTCCAGTCGTTTCCTGATAAGTGGTCGAAATAATCATTGGCCATATTGGCCCCTGCGTGCAGGAGCATTATAGCCAGCGTTGCCAGGATGAATATTCCGAAGTTAAACGAGCCGGTGACTGCGTAGGCCAGAGTAGAGCCGACCAGGACGGGGGCGGCACTGGCGGCGAGGAAGTTCGGCCTGGAGACCTGAATAAGAGATTTCAAATTTGATTTTTTAGAGCCATTTTCCACTGTTTTTTTCTTTCTGATAATTAAATTCAGGGATTTGAAGATTATAGCTTTGATAGACGAAAAGTCAATGTTGGAAAGAGAATACTGAATACAGGATACAGAATACAGATTGGCTTTGTTTTCGGCTCTGCCAGGTCGTGCATGTAGCTCTTAGTTCTTATCTTGAAAGGACTTACGGCAATTCAGCCGGTCTGGAATTGGGTTTGTTTTGCGAAAAAAGGGTTTTCGCGAAACGCTGCCCTTGCTCGCTTAAACATTCAAGCTGGCTTTCTCTACGGCCCGGAATTGAAATGCAAGGCAGCATTGCTCCTCTCGGGCCGGGTGCCCTCGTCACTATGGTCGAGTGTCAAAAGATCATTCATCCAAACCTACTCTACGTATTATACGACAGATTAGATAAATGTCAAACTTTTTCCTCGTCGTCGACCTTTTTTCGGGGGGGATGTAAT
>JAVVFI010000217.1:0-9277 GCA_032250555.1 Sedimentisphaerales bacterium | reverse complement strand
AGAGGGCCAGCCAATCTACCACAAAAGGATAAGCAAGGGTATCGAAAAGGCTCAAAAGAAGGTTGAAGAGCGCAACTTCGAGGTACGCAAAAGCCTGCTTGAATACGATGAGGTGATGGACTACCAACGGAAAATCTTTTACTCGCGCAGACGTGATATCCTGGCCGGAAAAGGGCTTAAAAAAGTCATCCAGGAAATGATCAACTCTACAATTGCGACGAACTGCAAAGCCATGCTCGGCAAGGAGTATCCTTATAAATGTATTTGTGAGTGGGCGAGAAGAAATCTCGGTATCGACCTGAAGCTTTCGGATATCAGCGGGTCGAAGGCGGATGAAATTGAACAATTCATAAAGCAGCAGGCAAAGGACAATGCCTCCAATGATATATCACTTTCGATGGGTGAATATTTTGAGGACTATAGTGATCCGGGGACGTGGGACGTTAACGGACTGTGTAAATGGGCTATGAGTTCGTTCCAGGTAAGTCTAAGTCAAGGAAAAGTTAAGCATCAATCACCGGAAGAAATAGAAGAACAATTAATCGAAGCCGCCGCAGCACAAATCGACAAAAAAGATTGTTCGCAATTAGTCGAATTCCTTAAAGATGATTTTGCCTTGAACACCTTTGCTGAGTGGGCGCGGGCCAAGTTCGATATAAAACTGGACATCTCAGAATTAGCAGATCTTACCGAATCGCAAATCCGTGAGCAGCTCGAAGAAAAGACGGCGGCCAAATATAAACAAAGGGAGATTGAGTATCCTGTTGAATTCGCGATGAATATGGTTTACGGCCCTCAAGGTCCTAATGTATATGCGTTCGAGTCTCTGGCTGACTGGGCCAATAAAAAATATAATGCAGACTTATCTGTCGAACGGATACAAAACAGCAAACCCCGCCATTTGCATAAACAACTGCTCGAATTAAGTGAGAGCTTTTACAACGGGCAATTAGAGAAGGAGCTGGGCGATAAAATCAGCAGTTTGAATACTGCGGATTTAGTGAGCTGGGCCAATGAAAGATTTCAGCTATCTTTCACCGAAGACGACCTGGCCGGCGATGGCCCGGAAGTTAAAGACAAGCTGTCTGAGGTTGCAAAAGAATTTTTACGTGCCGAACTCAGCGATCTTGAAAAATATGTTTTGGTCCAGGTTTATGACAGCACATGGAAGGACCATCTGTATGCGATGGACCATCTTAAAGACAGCATTTGGATGCGATCCTGGGCGGAAAAGGACCCCAAAACCGAATACAAACGTGAAGGTTCACGAATGTTCGATGAGATGCTCGATGGTATTGAGGACCGGGTTACGGATATTATCTTCAAGGTTCACCTCGAAGCCGGCGCCAGGGCAAGGAGTGTCTGGAATGTAAGTGCTACAAGCCATGATGAGGTCGGCCAGTTCGCAATGGCAGAACGGCAGCGGGCCGCCGCTCAAGCGCCGCAGGGCGAGCAAAAAGTAAAACAGATAAAACTGGAACAGCCCAAAGTCGGCCGCAATGCACCCTGTCCCTGTGGAAGCGGAAAAAAGTACAAGAAGTGCTGCGGAAAGGTCGAATAAAGCCTCCCATTCATTTTTTTTGAAATATTAATTGACATACATAGTTGAAGTACCTATAATATAGATATTGATAATCGTTATCATTAGAATTCGTGTATTGAAAGTTCAATAATTATTTATATATAGGTCTTCACATATTTGTGATAAGCATCCAGAAATAAGATATGGACGCCAAAGTAAAGTTTAACCAGTTTCTAATTAACAAGGGTCTGCGGCAAACCAAGCAGCGTGATGAAATTGTAAATATATTTTTACGAACGGAAAGGCATCTCAGCACTCAGGAACTGTTTGATATTGTAAGAAAAAAAAACAAAGATGTCGGTTATGCAACGGTTGCAAGGACATTCAAACTACTGGCTGAATCAGGCCTTTGCAGGGCAGTTGATTTTGGAGATGGTGTTCAGCGGTTTGAGCACAAATACGGACATGAGCATCACGATCATCTGATTTGTTCTAAATGTGGAAAATATGTGGAAATATACAGTAAGAAACTCGAAAAGTTACAGGAGGAACTGGTGAGAAAACACGGCTATACTCAGGAATATCACAAACTGGACATATTCGGTTTATGTCCTCGATGCGGTAAGGGGGGCAAGAGGGGAAAACAAACTATGTGAAAATCAATTGTAAATTATTTTTTTTTGGAAAGTAAATGAAAATGAAAATCAATATCAGAAATTTGTCGGTCTGGCAATTTGAAGGTGTTGCATCTTTGTGTTTAATAAATTTATTGATGAAAGGAAAAATGCTGTATGTTGTTAAAGATTAATAAACAAACGATTGTGTGTATAACATTAATGATACTATTAACTGCGTGTAATGCAAAGGCAGACCGCAGAGGCTATGTCTGGACGTATGAATATATGACGATGCCAAAAGGAGAATCCGAAGTTGAGTATTATTTGACACATAAGGCAACGGATTTTCACAAGTATGATAATAAGAACACTTGGGAACATCAGCTTGAATATGAATACGGTCTGACTGATAAATTGGACATAGCACTTTATCAGAAATGGCTTCAAACAAACTCCAAGACATATGACAGATTCGAATATTCAGGTACTAAGCTGAGGGCGCGTTATCGTTTCGGTGAGAAGGGGATGTATCCATTAGATACGCTGTTATATTTGGAGTATATAAGACCTGATGATTCGGATTCGGCGGAAATACTGGAAGGCAAGCTAATTTTGGCAAAAGATTTCGGAAAGTACAACATTGCATACAACCAGATACTTAAGGTCGGAATTAACGATAAGGGAGGTAATGAGAATGAGTACGCATTGGGTGTAAATTACGAATATACTCCTCGCTTGAAAATCGGTATAGAAACGACAGGTAATTACACTGAAGACAAGTATTATCTTGGCCCGACAGTTTCTTTGGCAGGTAAAAAGCTTTGGGCCGGGCTTGGTGCTCTCAGGGGGCTCAACGACAGAAGCGATGATCTGAGGTTCAGGCTGATAATAGGTTTTCCGTTTTGACAGATTATTTCGCAATCGGGGCTGGGCAACGCTCAGCCCCATTTCTTTGCAGATCAAAATAATTATAAGAAGATGAAATTATGGGCAAAAAGTTATTAATCATATTGCTCGGAGCAATCGGGCTTTTAATATCAATCCTTGGCTGCCAAAGCATAGCGGTTCAAATGATTGATGGTGAGAGGTTGTACCGTGCAAAGTGCTCATCATGTCACAATATAATTGAACCGAGCCGTCACGATAGGCAAATATGGCAAAAGTATGTTAATGAATATGGCAGGAAAATGACAATCCAAGAGAAAAAATTGGTTTTACAATACTTAGTTGGCTCTGATTAAACCTGTTGTGGTATTCTTTGTAAGTCAAATGTTCGAGAGAACGAAATCGTGATTTATCAGAGGTGTATAAAAAGAGAAAACATCGAGCAACAAGCTGCTACCCGATGTTTTCCGGAGGGGAGAAAAAACTTTTTATAACTTCTTTTGTTATCGGCTACGCCATAATTGTACTTTAATTGAAAATAGACTTTTTTGGTCCGAAAAATTATACACACAATTTCCTGGTAATTTCGTAAGTGTCTGCTATATAAACAGATACAAGATTGTTGTTTCTTCAGTACCGGGTTTATTTCTATCCAGTATCCCCTTTTACTGTATCTTACACCATAATCCTTGTGCGGCCGTTTAAAAGACCTTGAAATCCAGCTCTGGGCTTAAACCTGTAAACCATGGGCAAAGAATATTCGTCAAGAGAAGTGGGCTTAGATTCTTTAACAAAGCTCTGGAATTGTTGGTTAAATGATCTTCAAATAGTAAATTGAAAACAGAAATGAAAGAAGTTAAACTGGACATGAGCGGATAATATAATTAGTGCCAAATGTGTTCATTATGGACTCTGACCATGAATTAATTGTATTGGTAAATGAAGGCGATGTGGACGCCTTCGAAACTCTCTACCGGCGATATCGTGATTGGGTTTACCGTCTGGCATGGAGATTTACCGGCAGCTCGCAGGATGCTCTTGATGTACTGCAGGAGACCTTTACCTATATGTTGGGCAAGTTCCCCGGTTTTAGTCTTACTGCCTCAATGACGACATTTCTTTATCCAGTGGTCAAACACATTTCTCTGACCGTTCGAAACAAAAACCGCCGTTTTGCAAGCGATGAGGAAAAATTGAGTGAAATAACCGCACCGGTCTTGAAAGAAACTAATAGCAGCCGTTCGGAGCTGGCAGCCGTTCTGGCTGTACTACCTGATGAACAGCGAGAAGTGCTGCTGATGAGATTTGTAGATGACATGAGCCTGCAGGAAATAGCTGTCGCTCTTAATATCCCCTTAGGCACGGTAAAATCAAGACTGCACCATGCCTTACAAAAGCTTCGAGACGACCGCCGAACAAAAGAATATTTCATCGATTGAATAAAAACTTTGCGGGGGGGCATATTATTTTAAAAAAACTTTGAACTTTTGGGCCTGCTTGTTTGCTTAACATATTGGAGCAACGATTATGAATGAAGAAACAAAACATTTTGACGAGGATTTGGACTTGAGGGTGAGTCAAAAATTATCAGAAGATTTAAACATCCTCTTTAAGCCCCAGTTTTCAATACCACCGGAGGTGGATAGGGCCATTTTGGACAAAGCTAATCAATTCTTTACTCAGAAGCATTGGAGTCATCATATTTTACGACATATCAATATTTGGCGGATTGCCGCGGCTGCCGCGGTGATTATTTTCGCTTTCAGTTTGAATTTAACGCGAGATTCCGGGCCGACTACAAGTCAGTCTCTACTTGTAAAGGCCGGGGATGTTGATATTGACGAGAATGGACTGGTGGATATTCTCGATGCCTTCAAATTAGCCCGCTATGTTGAATCCGCCGAGCGTACCGAGAAAAAATGGGATATTAACGGAGACGGCCTAATTAATAGCAATGATGTTGATTTGGTGGTATCCGCTGCTGTTCGCCTGGATAAAGGAGTTTTATAATGAAAAAGCTTATGGTAATTATTCTGTTGAGCATAAGCATCATCGTTCCAGTTTGGGCCCGGCAGACGAAGCAGGATATTTCGAAGGTTCAGTCCAATGTTCGTTTCGCACCTTTGCATATATATCTCGACTCCGGTAATAAGCCACTTGCGGCTTATCAGTTCGAGCTTAAAGCCGCCGCCGGACAAATCAAAATCGTTGGCGTAGAAGGTGGTCAGCATAAAGCATTCGAGGAAGCGCCTTATTATGACCCGGCAGCCTTAGCTAATGATCGAATAATCATTGCTGCTTTTAATACCGAGAGCGAATTACCAAAAGGGCGGACACGAATCGCCACAATACATCTGCAAATCATCAGCGATGCTGAGCCTGATTACGAACTCAAGCTCATCGTAGCTGGCGATGCAGACGCGAATGAAATAACCGCCAAAATCTCATTCGAAAAAGGAGAACAAAAATGAGTATTAAGAGAGTGTTTTTTCTGTTATCAATTTTAGTTGGTGTAGTAGTGCTGTTATTGCTACTAATGCCCTCTTTAAACTGTACCCGTCAACAATCACGCGGAACTGAAGAACAGGCAAGACACCGGAAGGAATACTTGGAAAGACAACTTCAAACTCCAACTATTGTCAACCGAACAAATGGTGATATCAAGAAAAAAGATAACCTCGCTTATATTAAAGATTTGGAAAGTTCTCGTGAAATTAGTGAAGGAAAAAAGTTTACATATAACAGAGATATGCCTGCTCTGGTTACAAAAGAAGATAACTACGCATTAACTCCCCGAAGGTATGGATCAGGGTATGCTGGCACACCGAGGAATGCAAGGGAGAGTCGGTCGATGACTGGCATGCGACGAATACCTGCTGAAATACTCAATGTCTCGGCCGATGAGATATGGGTGATAGCAAAGTTTGAGACGCAGGCAGTTTCGACAGGTGAGGATAGTCCGGGTTGCGGAGCTATGTTGGCGAAGCTGCCGAAAGAAGATAAAAAGATACCACTTCCTTTAAAGCATACCGATGTTAAAGGGCAAATCAGCGGCTATATCGCTACCGTTGATGTTACTCAGAAGTTCCATAATCCATACGACGAGAAGATAGAAGCGGTGTACGTATTTCCACTGCCGCAGAACGCCGCGGTTAATGATTTTATTATGATAATCGGCAAACGAAGAATCCGCGGTATTATACGAGAGCGCAAAGAGGCGGAAGAGATTTATCGTCAGGCCAGGAGCCAGGGATATGTCGCTTCGCTGCTCACTCAGGAACGGCCGAATATTTTTACACAGAAGGTCACCAATATTGAGCCGGGTAAAAATATCGATGTCAATATCAAGTATTTCAATACCCTGGCTTATGTGGATGGCTGGTATGAGTTTGTGTTTCCTATGGTAGTTGGGCCTCGATTCAACCCTCCCTGCTATACAGATGGAGTTGGTGCAGTTGCAAGAGGCAAAAACGGAATTTCCGGACAAAAGACAGAGGTCCAGTATTTAAAACCCGGCGAGCGAAGCGGCCATGATATTGCTGTTACAGTTGATGTTGATGCAGGTGTGACAATCGAAGAAGTGGCCTGCACGAGCCACGTTATTGATAAAACATTTGCCACACCCGAAAATCTTTCCGTCAAACTCAGCAGTCTCGACAGTATTCCAAACAAGGATTTTGTTCTTAGATACAAAGTTGCCGGTAAAAAAGTAAAGACAGCCCTTGTAACGCACCGTGACAAACGGGGGGGATTCTTCAGTCTGATGCTTTATCCGCCGGAGAACCTTTCGTATCTCGAGCGGGCGCCGATGGAAATGATATTTGTCCTGGATTGCTCGGGCAGTATGAGGGGTAAACCAATCGCAAAGGCTAAAGAGGCGATCAAACGCGGCCTGAAGAAACTCGGAAAGAACGACACCTTTCAGGTGATTCGCTTTTCGAATAACGCTTCTCAATTCGGGCCCAAACCTGTTCCTGCAACTCCGGCCAATATTCGAAAAGCCATCAGGTACGTTGACAATCTTCATGGCAGCGGCGGGACCATGATGATTGAGGGCATAAAGGCGGCTTTGGATTTCGCACATGATCCTGGCAGATTTCGTCTGGTCTCTTTTATGACAGACGGATATATTGGTAATGAGGTCGAAATTCTCGCTGCCGTGCATCAGCGCCTTGGCGCAAGCAGGATTTTCAGTTTCGGCGTCGGTTCATCCGTCAATCGATACCTGCTCGACAGGATGGCCAAACTCGGTAAAGGTGCAGTTGCCTATCTCGGTCTTGATGACAGTGCTGTGCAAGTCGTTGATCTGTTCTACGAGCGTATAAGCCATCCGGCGCTTACCGATATAAACATCGACTGGGGTAATATGCAGGTTACAGATGTGTATCCCACCCACATTCGAGACCTTTTCGTAGGTCGCCCTGTAATTCTCACAGGTAGATTTAAAGATCAGCACAAGACAACAATTCGAGTCAGCGGCAAAGTTAGTGACCTGACTCAGGAAATAGCCATTCCTGTCAATCTTGATGATTCTGCTTCTACTCATTCGGGTATAGCTTGTGTATGGGCCCGAAAAAGAATCGAGACCTTAGCTAATCAGGCCGCCTACGATAATAATTCGGACCTGTCAGGCCAGATCAAACAGGTAGCTCTTGAATATGGCCTGATGTCGGCCTATACGGCCTTCATCGCAGTCGATTCTTTCCGTAAAACTACCGGTGACCATGGCGTTACCGTTGCTGTCCCGGTTCCGGTCCCAGATGGAGTTCGATACGATACTACTGTACAGAACTAAACGGCGGATATTGCCAAGTAGTAATGTCGGATTATATCAAAGCCACTCGGTCCCCAAAGGTCTATTTTTATCCTTCTAATCACATAGGCTCGGGAAATAGGCAAGATTGAATAAAACACACTGGAAGCGGCAATTCAATTCAGTTATTATAATTATTCAGAAAATCCCGGATCAGGATTGAGGTTTTGGGTGTATGGTTAATGCTGATTTTCATTTTATCGAGGGCTACTGATATGAGGAATCTTAAAGACAATACTCAAAAACAAAAAGCTGAAATCTCCCGCCGGAATTTTATGAGTAGTTCAGCCGCGGCTGCTGCGTCTCTTACTATTGTACCGAGTTATGTGTTGGGGGGAGCGGGCAATGTGCCTCCGAGTGAAAAACTCAATATAGCCGGTATCGGAGTAGGCGGGCAGGGAAGGTGGGACATTGACAATGTTAGCAGTGAAAATATTGTTGCGTTAAGTGACGTGGATTGGAATCGAGCGGCGGATACTTTCAAGCAATACCCCAAGGCAAGAAGATATAAAGATTTTCGAAAAATGCTTGAAAAGGAAAAGAACATTGATGCTGTCGTAGTTGCCACTCCGGATCACAATCATGCTGTTGCCACAATGGCGGCTATCAAAATGGGAAAGCACGTCTATTGTGAAAAGCCTCTTACTCGAACCGTCTATGAGGCGCGGGCGGTAGCTAAAGCTGCCCGCCGGGCCGGTGTCGCAACTCAGATGGGAAATCAGGGAATGGCGTTTGAAGGAAATCGCCTTATCAATGAATGGATATGGGATGGAGCAATCGGTCCGGTGCGAGAGGTGCACGCCTGGTCCGACAGGCCTACACATAACGGCCAGCTATTCTGGGCACAGGGAGTTGAGAGGCCGAAGGATACTCCGCCTGTTCCTTCAACTCTTGATTGGAATATATGGCTGGGGCCTGCTCCATACAGACCATATCACCCGGCTTATGTACCGTTCAGTTGGCGAGGTTGGTGGGATTTCGGCTCTGGAGGATTGGGAGACATGGGTATTCATAATCTGGCTCCGGTTTTTTCCGCTTTGAAACTTGGTGCCCCGACGAGTGTGCATTCCAGCTCGACTTTGGTTTATAAAGAGACTTTGCCTCTGGCCTCGATAGTTCATTATGATTTTCCTGCTCGTGGGGACATGCCGCCCGTAAAGCTGCACTGGTATGATGGCGGGATGATACCTGCTCGTCCCGATGAACTGGAGGATGAAAGAGAGTTGTCTCGCGAGGATGGTTTGATTTTCGTAGGTGACAAAGGCAAAATGTATGTCGAAGGCTGGGGTGGTAACAGCCCTCGATTGATACCTGAAGCGAAAATGAAGGCTTACAGAAGGCCGCCAAAGACACTGCCCCGTTCAATTGGTCATCACAAGGAGTGGATTAAAGCCTGCAAGGACGGTACACCAACACGATCCAGCTTTGACTTTGCAGGCC
>JAVVFI010000216.1:0-9304 GCA_032250555.1 Sedimentisphaerales bacterium | reverse complement strand
GTACCTTTCATTATCGCATGTTCACCGGACACAAAGCCCCGCCGCCTAATCCTGGTCAGCTATGTCATTTCATTTTTTTACTGGCTCGGCAGTCTTTACTGGTTAGTGCCGGTAACTATTGCCGGCTGGATTGTTTTCTGCCTCTATACAGCTTTACTTTGGCCGATACTGGCAATGTTTCTGCGATACTGCAGGGTAAAAAAAATACCGTTGTTTTTAGCCTCGGCCGTTCTGATTGTCGCCATTGAACGATTCCAGGGATTTTTCCTGGGCAGATTTTTCTGGCGGTTTCTGGCACACAGTCAATACCAAAATATAACAATTATCCAGATAGCCGACATATTCGGAACCGCCGGTCTGACGTTCCTGATAGCTATGGTCAACG
Source organism: Sedimentisphaerales bacterium (assembly GCA_032250555.1). Taxonomy (GTDB): domain Bacteria; phylum Planctomycetota; class Phycisphaerae; order Sedimentisphaerales; family Anaerobacaceae; genus NIOZ-UU13. The sequence goes on along the minus strand of JAVVFI010000216.1, from coordinate 8,919 downwards.
GCATGCTGGCCGAACTGATAATTGCCGCAAGGCAAAAAAGCCTCTTCAAAATCGCCCCGCTGCTAAAGACCGCCCTGGTTTGTCTCGCCGTCGCGGCCGCCATTATGTACGGTCAATGGAGAATCAGCCAGGAAGAACAGTACGTCGAGCCAGGCCCTTATATTGCTTCATTACAGTCAAACGTCCCTCAATCCGTCAAGAGGTCTTTCGAGTCCGGCCAGGAGTTGTTCAATGGTTTAATGGAGAACAGCAAAGCCGCCGTCAAGAACCAACCCGATCTAATCGTCTGGCCCGAAACAATGGTGCAGGCTACACTAAATCCAGAAGTGCTTCGACTTCTCAAACCCACTGACCAGTGGAATATGTTAGACAAGGCGCTGCGGGAACACGCCAAAGATAACGCTTTTCTCCTTGTCGGCGCATACGGTGGTCAAATCGCTCTCAAGGAGAATTCAGAAGTCTATATAGCCAAGAGATATAACTCAGCCTTCCTGTACAAAAAAGACGGGGAAAAAGCTCCCCAGACCTATAGTAAGATTCACCTTGTCCCTTTTGGTGAAGTGCTCCCATTAAGGAAAAAGTGTTATTGGTTTTATAATTTCCTTATGAAGTTGAAGTTTATACCCTATAATTTTGATTATTCCCTTGATGCCGGCACCGAATATACCGTTTTTGAAATGACAGACTCAAATAAAAATCAAGACTACAGATTTAGCGTAATGATTTGCTATGAGGGGACAGTCCCCGCAATCGCCAGAAGGTTTGCTTTGGACGAACAGGGCACAAAACAAATCGACTGGCTTGTAAATATAAGTAACGACGGCTGGTTCGTTCGGTTCAAAGACGAAAAAGTCCTCCCAAGTGCAGAGCTGCCACAGCACGCAGCTACCTGTGCTTTCAGGGCAGTTGAAAACAGACTCCCCATCGTACGAAGCGTCAACACGGGAATAAGCTGCTTTATCGACAGCTCCGGACGAATAAAAGACGGTTTTTTGGCCGGCACTTTACCTCCTGATGCTATGTCAAGAACCGGTATGCCAGGATGGATAGTTGACAGAATATCCATTGACAAAAGAACAACAATTTTCAGCAAATATGGCCAATGGCTGGGTGTTTGCTGTGAACTTTGTCTTATCCTGCCCATAATAATACCGCTCTCTGTAAGACTCATAAGAAGAATCAAATACAGAACTCGCTCATTAGGATTGCCAAATGGAACATAAGCGAAAAAATAATGCGCCCGCCCTATTACTTTTGATTGTTACTTGTTTGATAGTATTTGTCTTCGGCTGTAATGATTCCTTACAAACGACACCCGGTGATTTAAGTGGCACCAACTTTAGTACTTCCTGGTCAAAAGCTACTCAAATCATCCAGGACGCTCTAATGGATAATGATCCTTTGGTCAGGGTTCACGCCATAGAAGTAGTCGCCTCAACAAGGCAGTTCAAACTCATGCCGCAGGTACAACAATTAATGCAGGACAATTCTGTCCCAGTCAGATTCGCGGCCGCCCTGGCTGTCGGTGATACGGAATACTTACCTGCGAAAAGGTCACTAAATATATTGCTCAAGGATAAAGATGCAAACGTTATAGTCGCCGCTGCTTACGCAATGGGAAAGCTCGGTTCAACCGAGCATTTACAAATTCTTCGCAAAGCAGCAACCGACAGCGACCAGATGGTCAGAGCGAATGCTGTCTTGCTATTGGGCAAAAGCGGTGATCAAAGCTCCTTGCAACTCCTCTGGAATACTATGCAGGACAAAAACTCGGACGACAAAGTCGCATATCAGTCTGCCGAAGCAATTGCACGGCTGGGTGACAAGCGAATATTTTCAAAGCTCTGGACAATGTTGATAAGCGCTTACCATGACGTCAGGACAATGGGCGTAATAGCAATGGGCAAACTCAAAACATCTGAAGCCAAAAATGCCCTGATTAGAATGCTCGACGACGATGTTCTGGAAGTCCGGCTGGTTGCCGCTGAACAGCTCGGAAACTTCAGGGACCCAGGAGGAGAGCAGAAAGTCCTCGAAGTCTTCGAAAAAAATCTCACAAACGGGCTGGATTTACAGGCCGTCGAAAGAACTAATGTATTAACAGCACTGGCAATCGGGAAAATTCGCACCCCTGCTCTGAAAAAATTTCTACCCAAAATGCTGCAAAATGAGTCAATATTTGTGCGAATCGCCGCTGCCAAAGCCGTTTTTCAATGTCTAAAATGAAATATTAAATCCCGAAAATAATATGTTATCGGAACTAATAGCCTCTATTTTTCCCCTGTTATTTTAATTTGGGGTATTTATTAAAAATAACTTGACCTTTTGGTGCTTTAAGCGTAAAATTACACTATACAAATATACATTAGGGCTTGGGAGCCCCGTTTTATCTGCTTGAGCCAATTGAGATCGGATTCACAGATAGTAAGTAACCGGCAAAAGGGATGATTTGCAACTCCCTATGATATTGTTTAGGGTGCCTCTGCGTGAGGTAGGTGTAATGAAAAGAAAATACAAAGTTAACGAAAGGAGCCTGTTTTGAGCACGCTTACAAAGGTCTTAATAGTTCTGCTGACGATATCCTCTATTTTTCTCTGCGGCATTGTCGTAACTTACGTTTCCAATGCTGAGAATTTCAGACAAAAGTTTAATAACCTCAAGAACGACGAATTGGCCGCCAAGGAGAATGAGAAACAAGCCAAGAAACAGCTAAATGAGGCGATTGAGGAAGCCGGCAAGTTGGAGAAGTCGCTGAAGGAAAATATTAGCGCCCTTACAATCCAGGTCAGCCAGTTGGAAACACAATTAGTAGAAGCTAAAAGACGAGCTACCGAGGCTGAAGCACAAGTGAGTACCTGGAAAGAAGCGACTACGGAATTCGTAGCAACAAATGAGAGACAAAGGAAGTTGTTAGATGACACCCTCGCTCAGCTTACGAAAATCCAGGCTGAGCAAACCCAGGGAGACAAAGAGCTAAAAGAAACAACCGATATGCTTATCCAGAAAATGGCTATCATAGATACTCTGGAGAGGGAATCGAAACTACTGCTCGAAGAAAAGACTGACTTGCAAAGCCAATTAGAATTGCGCCTACAGAGAATCGGCCAAACTGTCGCGGCTCCAGTAACGGTTACCCCTCTCAAGGAAACTGCCAGAGCAGCAATACCCGCAGTGGATATCGGTCTCAATGGGTTGATCACAACGGTTGATATGGAAAATTCTCTTGCGGAGATATCCATCGGCGGTGCAAACGGCGTCAAGCAGAATATGAAATTCCATGTAACTCGCGCCGACAAGTTTATTTGTGACATTGTTATCCTGGATGTCGAACCAGAAAATGCTATCGGCACACTGGAACTTCTGGACGTTACAAAGGAACAGCCTAAAGCCGGTGACACCGTAAGTACGAATTTGTAGAAAAGCACCTATCTTTGTGAGGTTGATATATGAGTCCTAATGGGCAAGCTCGCGGCAAAAATTTAACAATACCGGATAATGTCTATACGATAATTCTTGCTTTGGCGTTTTGTGCGGTTCTGGCGACTGCTGCTTATGTCGCTTACCAGTGCTCTCAGCAGTATGGCACAATTTTCAAAATACCAACGTAAATTTCAGTGTTGACAATACCGCTCTTTATTATATAAGAATACACAGTTTGGAACTGTGAATTCCACAAGTGTCTGATTGGGAAATTAAGAAAGGAGTCGAAAGTGGTCCTGGACACAATCTTAGGATGGTTCAGTATGGATATGGGTATCGATCTTGGTACCTGTACTACCCTGGTTTGTGTCCGCGACAAAGGTATTGTCCTAAATGAACCCTCCGTCGTTGCTGTTCGCAAAGGAACTAACATCGTTTTAAACAACGGTGAAGCTGTTGGTCTGGTCGCACGCGAAATGTTAGGTAAAACACCAGGCTCTATCAGCGCAATTAGACCTCTCAAAGACGGCGTAATCAGCGATTTTGAAATCACAGAGGCGATGTTAAGCTATTTTATCAGAAAGGTGCACGGCAGAGGCGGGCTTGTCAGACCCCGAGTAGTAATCGCCGTACCAAGTGGAATAACCGCTGTTGAAAGGCGAGCTGTCATAGACAGTGCCGAACGTGCCGGTGCTCGCAGGGTATATCTGGTCGATGAGCCGATGGCCGCCGGAATAGGCGCCGGACTTCCTATCACAGATCCAACCGCTTCTATGATTGTCGATATCGGGGGAGGAACAACGGAAGTCGCCATCATGTCTCTGGCCGATATTGCTACCGCCGAATCAATTCGAATCGGCGGCGATGATATGGATGAAGCGGTAATTAATCATCTCAAGAAAACTTACAACCTGCTTATCGGAGAAGCAAGAGCAGAAAAAGTCAAGATACAAATCGGCTCAGCAGCTCCGCTTGAAGAAGAATTGACGATGGAAATCGCAGGTAGGGATACCATCTCCGGCCTGCCCAGAAAAATCGTCATAACAAGTGAGGAAATAAGAGAGTCGCTGCGTGACCCTATTGCTACTATTATTGACACTGTCACCGAAACCCTCGAAAAGGCAGAGCCCGAATTGGCCGCAGACTTAATCGATAACGGAATACACATTTGCGGAGGCGGCTCACTGCTCAGAGGTATGGATACAGTCCTGGCCAACGCGACAGGACTGAAAGTTGAGACCGTTGATGATCCGCTAAGCTGTGTGGCACGCGGCACAAGCGTCTATCTTGAAAATCTGGAGTTGTGGAAGGATACAATGGACCATAACGAATATGGATGGGAATAACGTTTGGTCCTTTAGTCGTAATGCGTATTCGCTGAAAAATAAATTTATACGCAATGCGGCAAGTGCAATACTATAATGGCATGGAAGCATATTACAGTCTCCAGAAGAATGTTGTTTATCTGGTTTATGTTAGCCGGATTTATAATCCTTCTTTCCCCGCAGAGTCTCACGAATAAATTCCAGTTCGCATTTACACGCGTTTTCCGCTTACCGTTAAGCATTGGCAGAAACATATCACTTTCAGCAGCCGCAAGAGAGCCGCTTAAGGACAAAGACAAGGTCTCCAGAGATGAGTATGAAAGGTTGTTAAACCATGTTGCAAACGTTACACAGCAGCGGGATGATGCACAGCTAAATTTTCAAATAATTTCCAAAATGCGTAATATACCCGCCTGGGAACGCGCGGGTTTTGTACAGGCTGATATCATTACAGTCTCCGTCGATAAACTGCGGGGTGAGCTTATCATCAATCGCGGAAAAGAAGATGGCCTGGAGAAAGACCTGTTCGTTCTGGCCAACAACAGTATCATCGGGACCATTTCAGATGTTGACACTCACAGGGCCCGCGTCAGGCTGTTTACCGATCCTGCTTCGATCACTGCGGTAAGAATCGAAAACTCAGATTGGCTTATGACAGGCTGTGGTAACAATCAGGCTCAGGTAAAAATGTTAAAGAAGAAAGTCGAAGTCGGCGAAAAGATTATGGCAAGTAAAAGACCCGGTTTCCTCGGTACTCCGATGATTATTGGGAAAGTAGTTCAATGTGTGCACAACGACGAGCCTTTGCTCTGGGATATTACCGTCGAACCGGTTTGTAACATGCAAAAAATCGAGAGCATTCATGTAATAGTAATGAATCCGTCTGAATAAATGAACATTCCTGTTTAAGATGAATTTAAAGAGGAAAACGGCTGAGGAAATTTAAATGCATTGGCTTAGGTTTGCAGTTTTAGTCCTTCTTGCTACAGTGCTGCAGGCCAGCTTTTTCGCGGATTTGAACAGTAAGCCTGATTTATTGTTGATTCTTCTGGTCTTCTTTGCTGTTTACTGCGATACTTCGGATGCGATTATATGTTCGTTCGTAATAGGCTTTGCCGCCGACCTTATTGGCCAGACTATGGGCCCCCAGATTATCAGCTATGGTATTTTCGGCTCTGCTCTGGCATACCTCCACAGGGTCATTGCAATCAGGCAAATACCTTATCAAATTATTGCCATATTCATTACAGCTCTTTTGGCAGGCTCGGTCGCCTGCCTTTTGAACTTTTTAAAGGGCGAGCCATCTCCGCCGAAAATACTTGCTCCCCTTTTTGGGATTGCACTTTACTCCAGCATCGTCGGACCTTTTTTGTTCTTGCCATCTGCATGGTGGATGCGTATAAGAAAACCAAGTCGATTCGGACGGCGTTAAATCCGTTTCTTGTTAACACTTAAATTACGAACCACAGCTCTAATCACAAAAAACAAAATATAATGTACGAGAAAAGAATAAAATACTTTGTCATATTAAGCTCATTGCTTTTAATTCTCTGTCTGATTCGCCTCATACAAATGCAGTTACTTCCAACCTCCTCCGTCCAGGGCGATATCGAACAGCTCAAACTCCAAAAGGGCCAGTCACGACAGCTTAAAACGGTCAGAGGCGAAATACTCGACACAAAAGGCAATGTATTGGCAACTGATGAACCACACTTCCAATTATGTATAGACTATAGATTCAGCAGCTTTCTGGATGACCGCGTAAGTCAAGGCAAATTACTTACGGCCGGCGACAAAGACGATCCGGATGCTGTTACCAGGGCACAAAAAGAGATCAAACTCGGTCTTGAAGACTTAAACCAGGTAATCGACAAGTGCGCTCAGTTCCGAGGTGTTCAATCTTCGGATATCAGAACTGAAATACAGAGAATAAACGATGACATCTGGAATAGACGCACATTTCAGGCATGGCGGCGCAACTTCCCGAAATCGGAACTTGTTGACAAATATAACGGCATATTAAGCGTCCCTCATTCTGAAGCAATGGCCGAATTCCAATCAAAAGTGCCGGAGCTGACAAAACGAATTCGCCTCATCAACAAAATTGACATTGCCGAAATGCACGACCCCAAACCACTGCTGGCCTTAAAAACTGATGACGACATCTTCGCCGCTCAACTGGAATTCCTGAAAGTCGACGGCATTCAAATTATGCCGCAAGCCCGAAGGTTATACCCCTACGGCACTGTCGCATCCCAAACCATAGGCTGGGTCGGTCGTGTAACCCAAACAAAAGACCAGCAGCTTTTCAAAGACGACAAGTTAGCAAGTTATTTGACCGAGGATATCGGAGGAAGAGAGGATGGAGTCGAATATATTTGTGAAGCAATACTTCGGGGCAGACGAGGAGAAGAATTCGAAGACATCGACAGTCAGATTGTTCGAACTGAAATCAGCTTCGGCATAAACGTCCAGTTGACACTTGATATCGAACTTCAGGAAAAAATAGAAAACTATCTGGCAAAATATCCGCATGAGCCTAATTGCGGCCCCGGTATGGCTGCCGTTGTAATTGATGTCGGAACATCTGACATTCTCGCGATGGTTTCAATGCCGGTCTATGACTTAAACCGTGCGAGATATGACTATACCGACCTTAACGAGAATCCCAACAAACCTCTGATAAATCGAGCGATAAACAAACGCTACCCACCAGGCTCTGTCGTAAAACCCCTGATTCTTATCGCCGGGCTCGAGTCCGGCAAAATCACACCCGAGGAGATTATATCCTGCCCCGCTCAAAAAGCCCCGCAGGCCTGGCCAAGCTGTTGGTTGTACAACCGATTCAGAATGGGCCATGACGGCAGATGGGAAAATACCGCCCGCAATGCCATCAGAGGCAGTTGCAATATCTATTTTTCACGCCTCGCCCATAGAATTGACTCCCAGGTCCTTCAGCAATGGCTTTTTAAATTCGGCTACGGCCAAAAAATACTCTTTCCTCCGCCTACGATTACGCAAAGCGAAATCCCAAGAAACTTCCGCCAGTTATCCGGTGTTATCTCGAACATTGCTCCAAGGAAGCAAATCACAGATTTCGATCAAATGCCGCCGCTTAGTGAGAGCGAAAAAAGATGGTTTGGAATAGGCCAGGGCAATCTCAGAGTCACCCCTTTGCAGGTTGCAAACTCAATGGCCACTATCGCCCGGGACGGATTCTTTAAGCTGCCTCAATTATTTAAACGGGACATACAAGATGCTGTCTATGACTCATCAGCCGCCTCTCAGGGTATTGACCTTGAAATTTCACCGGGAACTTTAGCAGTAATTAAAGATGGTATGAGCGCCGTTGTTAACGAAATGAGCGGAACAGCTAATACTACATTCGCCGAGGTTCTTCCAGATCTTAACGAGAAGAACATAAAGGTCTATGGCAAAACAGGCTCAACACAGGCCCCCGAAAATGCATGGTTCGGAGGTTTTGCAGTTGACGGCAAAAACAAAAGACTCGCAATCGCAGTCGTCGTCGAAGGCGGCGAGCACGGCTCAAGCGACGCAGCCCCCCTGGCCCGTGATATTATTCAGTTCTGCATTGAAGCCGGATATATCGGACAAACACAGCAAACCGCAGAATAAAATAAAATCCCTGAAATGTAGATTAACTAATCAAGTGTTATGCTAATCGGATTGTGAAGTCTGTTTAAGACCTCTTGCAGTATATTGAAAAATCTATCGTTGTCCGGCCAGATAATATTCTCGTAGTCCGGCATTGGTTTGTTTAATTCATCAAGAAACCTCGTCAAAACCGAATCATCCAGTTTCTCAGCCGAAATGCCGAGCCCGAGCTTCTGGATGTAATGCGCATTGATTATCTGCTCATACTGGCCGGCCAACGGCAGCATAAGCATCTTCTTTTTCAGATACATGCACTCGCTTATCAATGAAAATCCCGCCGAAGCTATTACTCCCTTCGCACCTGCTAAATCGCCTAAAAATCCCTCAGTCGAACGCTTCTTGAAAATGCAGTTCTTATATTCAAGGTCTTTCTTGAAACCATAAATATAAAATTTCTGCTCGCCAAATTTACAAAGTGTCTCCCGCAATTGTTCCTCGTCCTCACCCGTTGTCGAATAAAGAAGAATATGCTCTCCCTGCTTCGCCTTAAGCGAGCGGA
>JAVVFI010000215.1:0-9334 GCA_032250555.1 Sedimentisphaerales bacterium | reverse complement strand
AAGATGTTACCGTCGCCGAACTGCTCAAAAAAGCCGGCTATGCCACCGGCGGATTCGGAAAGTGGGGCTGCGGCGATCGCGGCACTACAGGCGTCCCCGAAAAACACGGCTTCGATATCTTCTTCGGCTACTACAACCAGACCCACGCCCACTCATTCTTCCCCAACTATCTCGTCCGAAACGGCGAAAAAGTCCCCCTCGAAGGCAACACCGGCGACTACTACGAAGGAAAACAATTCTCACAATACCTGATATTCGATGAATCCATAAAATTCATTCGCGACAACAAAGACAAACCGTTTTTCTGCTACTGTGCATGGACTCCCCCACACGGCCAATGGGGTATCCCGGACGATGATACTGACTGGCTGTATTTCAAAGACAAGCCATGGCCCAATGCCCCCAGAGCAGCAAAAGTATATGCAGCAATGGTCAAAATGGTTGACCGCCAAATCGGCCAGATTTTCGACCTGCTCAAAAAGCTCAACATAGACAACAACACAATCGTCTTCGTCTGCGGCGATAACGGAGGCAGAGGCGGATTCAATAACTTCTTCGATCCCAACAGGTATTTCCGCGGCCAGAAAGGAAACTTATACGAGGGCGGCCTAAGAATCCCCATGTTTGTGCGCTGGCCCGGCAAAATCAAATCAGGTATAGTCAGCGACCATCTGTGGTACTTCCCTGATGTGCTGCCGACCTTTACCGAACTCGCCGGCATCGACCCGCCCGATAATATCGATGGCATATCAATCATCCCGACACTCCTGGGCGAAAAGGCCGCCGGCAGAAAACAAAAAATGCACAAGTTCCTCTACTGGGAGCATCAGCAGCAGGTCGCCGTGCGCGTGGGTAACTTTAAGGCCATAAAACCGGGCAAAAATAAACCATTCGAATTATACGACCTCAGCAGGGACATCAGCGAAAAGAATAATATCGCAGACGAACATCCCGACCTCTTAAACAAAATGAAGGCTTATGCAAAACAATCACACACCGAGAACCTAATCGGCGACGTTCTCGACGAAGATAAAAGATTCAAAGGCCACAAATTCAAATAATCCGAGTGTAGTACAGGTAGATATTTTATGTACGTCTATTCTTTATTTATTAACTCATTGATTTCGTTCAGATGGAGTTTGAAATGCCGCGGAAAATCAACCACCATTGCTTCGAGTGATACTTCTTCGTTTGTGCCGGATATCCAGATATTACTTAATTTTTCACTATTCATATTCTTTATAACGTGGGCGATATGCACATTGGTACATTTCCATAACTGAACCAGGTCGTTCCAGTCTTCCTCCTGATAGTTCTGGATCGCAATCCACCTGTCATTATTGCCATGGGTTGCATAGCACGGAAATATCAGCGGACTTTTCCGGTATTGCAGGTGAACTATTCTATGCGTATTATTAGTGGCCGAATCCACCATGTGCCCGGTAATCTGCTTTATTGTGCGGTTCTGACTGTTACGCCGCTCGCTGATAACATCGTTGCCGAGCGCCGTTAGCTTCGGCTGCCATTCTTTAATAAGTGATAATAACTCTTTGCTTATGACTTCGAATTTATCCATAATTACTCCTTTCTTATTGCTCGCTTTGTCTGTCGCGAACTCTGAAAATCTCCGGCCCTTTTATGCGGAAGTATTTCAGCCAGTCTCTCATAATCGAATCGGCTATACTCGCATTTGGCACCGAATACTCTTCGATGGTTTTACCCCAATAAAAACCGACATAACCATCGACAATATCAAGCGATTCATCAACGAAAACATCAAATTCATCCTGGCCGCACCACAAAGGAGATGTCTCTTCTATGACCAGCGGTTTGCCAACATTATACACTGCAAGTGCCGTCAGTGCCTTTGGAACTTCACCTTTCTTGGGATAAAAGTGAACGCTTACAAAATCAAAGTTTTCGCCGACTTCCTCCGAATAGAAAAGCGGTTTGGCTTTTGGAAAAGTATGCGCCCAGGGTATCACACCTACAGTTATCATGTGATGCTTGTCGTGCTTTCGAATAGCCGCAACAAGTTTATCGACCCACATTCTGGCGACCTGCTTTCTCGTGCGCCCCGCAAGGTCAAGGCTGATCCGCTGGACAAAATATTTACCCCCGAACTCACCTGCCAGCCACTCGTTCTCTTTCTTTTCCTCACCCGGCAGGATTGGCTCGTTCATAAGGTCGTAACAGAAAACGGCGGGACTTTGGGCGCAATTCTTCGCAACCGCCTCCCAGAACAAGGCCTGAACCTCCCATCGTCCGGTTTCATCCAGTGCATCATACCAATCAGGCACATCCTGCTTGTGATAACAGCCCAGACCTGTAATATCGAGATACAGCCCCGTTTCCTCTGCCAGCTTCACCAGACGAACAAGCTGTTTCAAAGCGGCCTCGTTCGGCTCTTTGGCCGTGTTCATAAACTTTGCAACTTGAGGATGAATCCTTACAACATTGGCCCCGAGCGCCTTCATTTCTTTGAAATCTTCGGTGACAGTCGGCCACTCCCGGCACCAATAGTCCTCGATAAGTCGGCCGGAATCATTATGGTCATAGTTAAAGCCCCATGCAAAGAACCTTTCGCCCGATTCTGCTCCAACGAAGTGCCTGCCGTCCTCACTAACACGAATTAACTCAAGTCCGCTCTCGGCCTTGAGAATAGGCATACACATTTCTGTTTTTGATATGTTAGTGGCTGTTGAGGCATCTCCTGATGGTCGCTCCTTGCAACATACGATTAAGAAGGCCATGAAGAATAAAATCCATATCTTTCGCACAACGAAATTCTCCTAAAATGAAAATATTCAACTCGAAATTCCGACGGCACCTATAGGATATGATTTTATTCCTGCATCAAACTAATATCAAGAAAATCGTAGCGGGAAAATAGCCTCTGAGATTGCATAACATTTGCTTAATTTGCCGGTCTCTTAAAAATGCAACCTCGCTCTTCAAAGCCGACCAGTTCCCAACCGGCCTGGCCGAGTTCATTCAATTTCGCTTCGACCCTTTCATTTTGGTTACTTGAGGGGCTAACGCCCGAAGGGAGATAAACAACATGATACTCCCATTGTATTGTTGGTTCAGCTTCCTGTGCTGAGGCCAGCATTGTTGTAAGTGCTAATCCTACCAGCATGACCACCACAATTAGCCCTAAATAGTTTCTATTCATTGCTTTTCCTTTCGAATATTTGGATTCAATCCTGAAATTTGGCCGAAACGTAGGGGCTTCCAATTATAGCGCGCGCCAACATTCCCACTAAATATAATAGGCATCTCGCACTCTAATAGTAACACTACTGCACAGAAATTTTGAAAAATTACACGTATAATGCTCCGATTGTGGAGAATGCTGTCCTCTAAAGCAATAAAAAATCCCGGCGTAACCGGGATTCTTTAATTTTTGATTTTACACTTTGATATTTTATTTTTTACAAGCGCCACGGTGCGCGTAAGGCTCTTGCTCTCATCTTGTCGGCTTCGGGATCGTTGATGAAGTGTTCGCCCTCCGGATTCCATCTTAAAGGCCGTTTGAGCCAGTACGCGATATTGCCCAAATGGCAGACCGTAATCGAACGGCATCCGACTTCGGCGTCACTGGCCGGCCTCTTGCGGGACTTAATACACTCCAGAAAATTATCCGGATGATTTATACTTTCATACAGATGTATTTCATCGCGGCCGATTTGCTGTCTGAGCAGACTTTCAGGCTCTGCTATTAAATGGTCCCGGCTGACCTCAATCATTCCCTCAGTCCCTTCAAACCGAACACCCGGCACGTTCCTGCTAATCGGGCCGCGTGTCATAATTGTACCGTTGGCGTATTTGTAGGTCAGCACCTTATAATCCTTGCCGTCCGGCGGAATAATTTCAACCGGCCCGCTTTCGTCGGCGCCCATCGCCCACTGGGCCGTATCGAACATGTGCGCTCCCCAGTTGGTCATCTCGCCGCCTGAGTAATCACGATAGCCCATCCACCCGCCGGGCGCAATCTTCGATGTATAAGTTCTCCACGGAGCAGGTCCGAGCCACATATTCCAGTCGAGCCATTCCGGCTCCGGCTCACCGGGGGCATTACACGACCATGCGGGCGGCCCGCCGACATTGACTGTTATCGATTTAACCCGGCCGATATATCCATTGCGGATCAGCTCACATGCGACCCGGAATTCCCGCCATGAGCGCTGCTGCGTACCCGTCTGGAATATCCGCCCGTATCTTTTAACAGTATCGGCCATCTCTCTGGCCTGCCTGATAGTAAGTGACATCGGCTTTTCGCAGTAAACGTCCATGCCCGCTTTAACCGCCGCTATGGATGTGAGAACATGCCAGTGGTCGGGTGTTGCAACTAAAACCGCATCAATGTCCTTACGTGCAGTAAGCTCCCGGAAATCATTATAGCTTGCACAATCTTTATTGCCGTAATGCTTATTGACAATTTCAACGCCGCGATTGCGATGATTGGCATTCACATCACATATAGCAACAAACTGCACAACCGGCTTACTTAGAAAACCGCCGCCCTGCACCCATATTCCCCCACCGACGTGACGCGTCCCCTGTCCGCCGACACCAATAGCGCCCATGACAATCCTGTTACTCGGCGCAACCTCCCCGGCATTACCCATAGCTGAAGAAGCGACTAAATAGGGAAAGCCGACTGCTGCTGCAGATGTACCTGCTGCTTGTTTTAAGAATTGACGCCGATTAATTCCTCTTGCGTTCATAATAAAAGCTCCGTTTTTCTCTTATTGTTAAATGATAAACAATTATCATTTAAAGTTTCCACGGTGCCCGCATAGCCCTGGTAAGCATATTGTTCGCCGGTGAATCATTTATAAAGCGTTCGGCTTTCGGGTCCCATTTAAGTTTTCGACCCAGTTTCATTGCGATATTACCCAGGTGACAAACGCTGGCCGAACGGTGTCCGATCTCCGCCGTGCAGATTGTGTCCTTGCGGCTCTTAATGCAATCCAGGAAGTTCTGCTTGTGGTCGTTGCTGTCGTAAAGATGAATTTCATCAGGGGCGATTACGCTCGTCAAAAGCGACTTCGGCTCGGCGTTTATCCTGCCGCGCGTTACATCGACCCAGCCTTCTGTCCCTTCGAAACGTGTATGCCCGCTGCCGCTTTTCAGAAACAATTTCACACCGTTCGCGTACGTGTACTCGATGTTCTCGTTTTGAGCGGTAGTAAACAATCCCGTCTTCGGAAAATCACCGCTGCCGGCAATCTCGACCGGCCCGGTATCGTCCGCGGCATTTCCCCACTGGGCGATATCGAGATAATGAGCGCCCCAGTTGGTCATCTGCCCGCCGGAATAGTCTAAAATAAAACGGAACTGATAGTGACATCGCTGCGTCGTATAAGGTTCCCACGGCGCCGGCCCAAGCCACATATCATAATCGAATCCGTCCGGCACCGGCTCGGCCTCCCATGTCGGCGGGCATTTACGGTTATTGCCGTGAATCCCGACCCTCATAGTATGCAGTTTGCCGATCCGGCCGTTGCGCACCAGCTCGCACGCAAATCGAAACTCATTGCCCGAACGCTGCTGAGAACCCGTCTGCACAACACGGCCGTAACGCTTAGCCTGGTCCGCAAGAACACGTCCCCCGCCTATGGTCAGAGTCAATGGCTTTTCACAATATACGTCCTTACCACTGCGAACAGCCGCAACCGAAATAGGCATGTGCCAATGGTCGGGTGTTGCGACTGATACCGCATCGATGTCATCACGGGCCAATACTTCACGAAAGTCTGTATAGGCGGAGTTTGCATTAAGACCAGCTATCTGAAGCGCCCTGGCCAGGTGTCCGGCATCGGCATCACAAACCGCTACCACTTCGCAGTTCGACTTGCCTTTGAATCCCTTCATATTGCCTGTTCCCTGACCTCCCAGACCGATACAACCCAACGTGATGCGGTTGCTCGGCGCCTCTGCTCCGAACACCGAAGAAGGAACGATTGCCGGCCACGTTATGGCCGCTCCTGCGACAACGGCCGAACCCTTCAAAAAATCTCTGCGACTCACCTTTGCTGCCCGTTTGCTTCGTCTGCTGTTCATTGCTTCATTCCTTTGCGCTTTGCCTGATTCTCTTATGACTATTTAAGAGTTTTTATTCTCAAATTGCGAAATGCCAGCTTGTCACCATGTCCGCAAAAAGCGATAAAACCCTTGTCGCGTTTCAGACCCGGATGTTCGTTTCCATCAGCAGTCTTGGGCGTGCTTGCTTTCTTGATGTCCGCATCGACAATCGTCGTGCTGTTGAGCTTGACCGTTATCTGATTGCCCCTGGCGATTACTTCCTCATAGTTCCAGTCGCCCACAGGCTTGAGATATCCGACCTTCGCCGGAACGACACCGTAAATCGATCCGTGAAACTGATAAGGCTTAAGGTTCTTGTATTTGTCGGCCGTATTATCTAATATCTGCAATTCCATTCCTTCATACGCCGCATTAACATTCAGAGGTGTACGAATCCCAAGACCGTTGTTCGCCCCGGGCGTGAGTTTAAATTCGAAGCGCATAATGAAATCACCGTACTCTTTCGCCGTATAAAGATTGCCGCCGCCAAGCTCCGGCTCAACAACAATTGTACCGTCCTTAACCACATAACCCTTTGTATTGCCCTGCCAGCCTGTCAGGTCCTTTCCGTTAAACAGTAGTGCAAAACCGTCCTTCTCTTCCTGCTCGGTCAGTTCGTTCTTAATCTCACGAATAAACACGTTCCTGAAGTAAAGCCGGCTGCCATGCGATTGAAGCTCTATCTGCTCACTCGGATAAATCGGCTTGTTCCGCTCCCAGTAGTTCTCCATCACTACGTTATTGACCACCTTAATCCCGTTCAGATATACCGTGACTTTTTCACCCTTCATAACAATCCTGAACGTGTTCCACTGCCCGACCGGCCTGTCTGCGACTCTGTCCGGCTTGCTCGGGCCCTTCTGGTTATTATACAATCCGCCTGAACCAACATCTGCGTTCGGTCGATCTGTGTCCCATATCTGCACCTGTGGCGAACCACGAAGATATATACCGCTGTCGCCGCCCTCCTCTATCTTCCAATCGACTAACATCTCGAAATCGCTATAGTCCCTGGCCGTACAAAGGCTGTGCCCTTTCCCGTCAAAACAAAGCACACCATCGACCACCTTCCAATGCTCCTGCATGTCCTCATCCGCCTTGACCTGTGCCTCGGCCAGTTCTTCCTTGCTCATTTCCCGCCGGCTTTTCGGACTGCCGACCAGACCCTTCCAACCCGTAAGGTCCTTTCCGTTGAACAAAGCAACAAATCCTTTTGGGGGTTTGTTCAATTGATTGGCCTCTGCGATCGTTGTCAGACCGAGACAAATCAAAACAGTCAAAAGTAAGAGAGTGCTTAACATTAGGTTTGATTTAGACTTGCTTTTCATCATTTTACTTTCCTTTCCATAATTTGCTTATTCTTAATTGATGTCATGAAATGAAAATTACCTTCCATCCTTCACTCTGCGCCGAACTCTCCTCATAACTTCGATAGCTTCAAGCGCTTGACCAAAATCGCGCTCGTAAAAAAGGGTGAAAGAGGGGACTCGAACCCCCGACCCCTGGATCCACAATCCAGTGCTCTAACCATCTGAGCTACTCTCACCATAATCCATTCCCCCCTACACGAAAAACCAATTATATCATCCCCGCCCGCTTACGTCAATGCCCATCTTTGGACGTTTCTTGCGCAAAAAAATTCTCATTAAAAATCGCCCAATTTATTGAAGAAATACACAAAATGGAAGATTCTCTACAAATTTTGCTTTTTTGATTTATTTGTCTATCCGTTCTCAGTCGCTCGTCCTATCACGGAGAAGATTCGCCCGTACCGCCTGCTGCGTTTCCGCACCTATTCCTCGATTACTCAGAAATGCTTCAATACCCCCTTCGTCTTCCACCTGCTCTAAGGCGGCTTGCAGCCATTCTGCTTTGACCTCTTTGCCTGCTTTACGGGAGAGAAGATAATCGGCCATAATATCGTCATCATTAACACCCAAAAGAAGCTGAACCAGAGCGCTGATACCTCCGGCCCGGTCCTTTCCGGCCGAGCAGTGAATAATAACCGGCAGGTTATCTCGTTCAGCTAAAGTACTGAATATAGCGGAAATCGAAGCGGAAATCTCGGCATCATCAGCGAATACCTTATAAGCTTCCGTACCGGATGGAGCGTTAACTACGATAGGTATGGATTTATACTGAGCAAAATCAAACAGGCACTCCGCATCCGGCGCAGACTGTCTTTCTTTGTCACTTCGCAAATCGATAACAGTCTTAATGCCCGCCCTCTGAATAAAGCCGCATTCTGTTTCTGTGATTTCAGATAACTTGCCGGAACGGTACAGCAGCTTCCTGCCCATAATCATCCCATCCATCGCAGGATAACCGCCTGTATCCCGCGCGTTGGGAGCATTTTTCAAGTTCAGCGACCGCTCTTTGGGGATACCCTCCGGCCCGCATCCAACACAAAGCTCCATCATAGCTGCGCACACTAAAACCGAGAAACACCATTTGAACACAAAAAAGAATCGTCTATCTACTGCGGTTATTGTTTCCATCTGAAACCTTCCAAAAAGCAAAAATATTAGACTTTGCATGATATTTCCCCATTCATCTCATGTCACAGAGATTAGTACAAAAAATGAAAAAAACTAAACAATTCTCCAGACCAAAAAATACGGGCTTCAGCCTCTATAAAAGGCTGAAGCCCTTTTCCCGGTTAACTGCTATCCGCCAAACACAAAAAGTGCTCAGCGGCTCTCCTCAGTTACTGTTAATCAATTGTAACTGAAAAATCATCAAAAGTCAATAATCATTTGCGGATTGCCGCTTGTGCCGCCGCTAATCTTGCAATCGGCACTCTGAACGGTGAGCAGGATACGTAATTCATTCCGACTCTATGACAGAAGTCGATACTGCTCGGTTCGCCGCCGTGCTCGCCGCAGATACCGACCTTCAGTTTTTTCCTGGTCTGCCTGCCGAGTTTGGTGCCCATTTCCACAAGCTTACCAACGCCGGTCTGGTCGAGCTGCTGGAAGGGATCGGTCGGCAGGATCCCGTGTCCCAGGTAGTACGGCAGGAACTTGGCGATGTCGTCGCGGCTGAACCCGCAGGTCATCTGGGTCAGGTCGTTGGTGCCGAAGCTGAAGAACTCGGCTTCTTTGGCTACTTCGTCCGCGGTGAGCGCGGCCCGGGGCACCTCGATCATGGTGCCGATAAGAAATGGCAGCTCGGTGAGACCTTTCTCGGCCTTCACCGCCTCGGCTACCTCCAGGATCACCGCCTTCTGGTCCTGCAATTCGCC
>JAVVFI010000214.1:0-9349 GCA_032250555.1 Sedimentisphaerales bacterium | reverse complement strand
AACTACAATACGGGAATTTTTATAATGCCTTGCTATAAGACCCGGCAAAAAGCTGTTCATTGCCCAGGTCAGCGGTTGATTACCGGATGCTCCGAATTTCATGCCCGCCAGAAAGAAAACATTTTCCACATCAGGTAATTGGCAATATTGTGACTCATCCAGTAAGTCAATCTGGATGGTTTCGACACCTGCATCCTCTATTCTATTTCGGACATTCTCATCGCCAAACCTGGAGACAGCATAAATATTTTTATCATTCGACGCTTTTTTCAGCATCATAGAAAGAGTCGGCCCCATCTTGCCGCCGGCACCCAAAACAACAATATCCCCATCCAGGCCGGCAACTATTTCTTTAGTCGCATTAGAAGGTTGACTGAGAATATCCTCCAAAGCACACTCATCAAATGCAGATATATCTGTCATATAAACTTTCTCGTTAAGATCCTTGTTCAACACCTTACAAGAGCAATAATTAAGTTAACCTTATCACAATCATACACAATACCCTAATAGCCATAAAAACAACTACAAGCAGGCCTATTCCGCCCAGGATGTTGTGGATAAGTTTATTACACCTATCCCCCATAATGTCTTTTCTATTTGCAAGCCACAGTATTGTGATAGCCATCAAAGGATTACCGACGACCGTAAGAGCCTGTCCAAAAATAATCGCGTCAACTTTTTTAACCGGGGTATGAAGGACAATCATCGCTAGTATCATACCGAACAGCAGAACCGCAACAGTAAAAAAACGAGACCAACGGTCACTTAATCTTGCCGGCTTACCGAGTCCGTCAGCTAAGATACTGCCGCCGATCATCGCATTAATAACAAATGGATTCGTCGCTACAGCTAACAAACCTACACAAAACAGCACATGTGTAGATGCATGAAGAAGAGGACGTAGTTGTGTAGCTAATACGCTTATATCATTTGCGGGCTGACCACGAAGGACCGTACCGCTGGTCATCATAATAATCGCACTTACTCCTGTCAGAACAGCAACTCCTGCTATGGAGTCACCAATCCCCCTGTTATATTCTTTGATTGTCCAGCCTTTCTCCCTTACAAGATTGCCCTGGTATAATGCGGCGGCCACTGAAAAAGTCGTACCAAGCAACGCTCCGATAAGCAGCATTGGATCCGCGACACCGCCTTCACCACGGCTGGGCAATCCAATTGATATGCCTTCCGGCAAGTGAGGGATTAAGCCCTTTAACACCTCGCCCAGATCCGGACGTACCAGAAAGAGATTGGCCAAAAAGGATATTAATATCACGGCCACCATAATTTTCATAATACGTTCCAGTGCATGATATACCTGTTTCAAAGAAAAGATGAAAATGATGATTAATGAATTAAATACCAGTAGCACTCCACTGTTAATAAGACTCCTTGTTTTCTCGGTCATCTGCTCTGGATCGCCAAAAAGACGTGCGACTCCAAGTGCATCCACAGCGGCTGCGACGGCCAGATTATTGGAAAATTGAAAGGAAGTGCAAATAAGGCAGAGAGTAATACCGATGACTGCGGCAGCGGGCCGGCCCAGACGTTCGGCGACCAACGTGCAGGGGGTGGCGCTACCGACAACACCAATCCTCGCACTCATAGTTACAAATGTACCCATCAGCAAGCCGGTCATGACAAGCAGCCAGAGTAGTTCATATCCGTAATTCGCTCCGACGTTGGAGCTTATTAACAAACTTCCCGCCCCGAATACTACGCATGCAGTTATCAGTGACGGCCCTATCGACTGCCACCACCGAGGACGTCTTCCGGAATTCGAATCTGCAAGTGGCTCAGGCATAAAATACCTCCCTGTAATCAGTATTTATGAGTTGATACAGCAAACATCCACATAAACATAGCGTTCATTTTTCGAATATCAAGGTATTTTTTTTTGAATAAAGGCTTTTGCAAAGCGTTTTACCTAATAAAGGGTTAATGATAATAAATGTTAGAAAAATCTGTATTTCAGCGATACTACCAAAAACAGGTTCACAATTAAGTTGGAAAGCTTGAGTTTTCCAGACAAATATGTTAATCTATTTATGTGAAGAGGCCCAAGGAGGATATGAGTTACAATATAAAACACCATGGAAAAGATCAGGTAT
This sequence comes from Sedimentisphaerales bacterium, assembly GCA_032250555.1. Taxonomy (GTDB): domain Bacteria; phylum Planctomycetota; class Phycisphaerae; order Sedimentisphaerales; family Anaerobacaceae; genus NIOZ-UU13. Next base: position 7,235 of record JAVVFI010000214.1, on the reverse strand, counting down.
AACAAAACGATTTCACTCATTTTCGTGTTGTTGATTCCCAGCATGTCTTCGGTATGGGCCAACACATATGATATCCTTGGATCCTGGATGGGCACCCTCCGCATTGGCGACATGGAATTGCGCATAGCTTATACAATCGAAGAGGATCAGGACGGCTCTCTGAGTGCATCTCTACATAGCCTGGACGAAGTCGTTTATGACATCCCCGTCAATGAAATCCAATATCAAGATAATCAAATCACCCTGGTTTGTGAAGTCGCTCAATCCACCTATGAGGGACGACTTGTCTCAGGACGAAATTCCTTTTATTTCGATGGCCAATGGAAGCAGGCAGGCATGAGCTTTGACCTGGACCTCAGTCCGGTTGAAGAAATCCCCAGGCCGATTCATCCCCAGGATCCGCAGCCCCCCTTTCCTTACGAGGAAGAGGAAGTCGTCTTTAAAAATATACCTGCGGGTATAAAGTTAGCCGGAACTCTCACAATTCCTGAAGGGCCCGGGCCGTTCCCGGTAATCATCACAATCAGCGGTTCCGGATCGCAGGACCGCAACAGCAATTTTTTCGAGCATAAGCCGTTCTGGGTAATAGCGGATTATCTTGCACGATTAGGCATAGCCGTTCTGCGATACGACGATCGCGGCGTCGGAGGCTCAACCAATTCGGAAACCGAAGCAACCACTGCAGACCTGGCCGGTGACGTTATCGCTGCGGTGTCATTCCTAATGGATCACCCGGATATTGACCCGAATCGTATCGGATTGATCGGTCACAGTGAAGGCGGGATCATTGCGCCCATGGTCGCGACAGAGATAGAAAACATCGCCCTGATGGTTCTGCTGGCCGGTCCTGGAGTGCCCGGTTCGAAGATTCTGCTCGATCAGAACGAGGATATCTACCGGGCTCAGAGGGCTCCTGAGTCTGTTATTGAACTCCGATTGACATACCTGAGTCGGATCTTTGAGATATTGCAAGACTATCCTGATAATGAAGAAGCTAAAGAAAAGATCGGGCAAGCATTTATCCAAACCTATGGACAGAGTCTCTCTCGGGAGGAACTAAACACCGAAGCTGAAGCATGGACTTCCCGCTGGTTACGTTTCTTCATACTATACGATCCCGGCCCCACTCTGGAACAGGTTACCTGTCCGATCCTTGCCTTATTCTGTGAACGTGACATCCAGGTCGATGCGAATGAGAACCTGCCTGTTATGGAGTCCATCCTCGCCGAGGCAGGCCATACCGATTATCTCGTTGAGAAACTGCCCGAGCTGAACCACCTCTTTCAAACCGCACAGACCGGTGTAATAGAGGAATACGCTCAGATTGAGGAGACCTTTTCACCAATTGCCCTTGATCTAATCGGGGCATGGATTTCAGAGAGGTTCTTTGTCGATATCCAGCAATGATCAGGTTCTCCATGTCTTTAGTTAAGCCATGACTGTATTTCAGGTCAATCCATATTCGATATTAATATGACTTGAGAAAAATCGACAGCTTGTTAAAATCCGTCTATGAAAAGATTATATTGGACCAATGCCGAACTTTTCGAAACGGAAGTTGAAGTCAAAACAATCTCCGAGAGCAAAGTTACTACCGAGCCGACTCTTTTTCACCCTGATGAAGGAGGCCAGCCCGCTGACACAGGTACAATCGATAAGGCTAATGTGACAAATGTTGAAATCATCAACGGCCAAATAATTCATACACTCGACAAGCCTCTTAGCGATGGTAAATATATTGCCCGACTGAACAAGCAGCACAGGCTCTATACGGCAACTCAGCACACCGCTCAACACATTATTTCTGGAATCGCTGAAAAACAATTCGGACTCGGAACAACCGGAGTTCACATCGGATTAGAGAGATGTACCGTTGATTTCGACAAAAAAATCGATTGGCAGACCGTTAAACAAATTGAAAAGCTCTCCCTCGAAGTAGTAACTCGCAACATCCCCGTTGAAACTGTTTTTAACGACACAGATGTTCGAATAAGGAGTAATTCAAAAGAAATACAATCCGACACCATACGAGTCGTTAAGATTGGTGATTACGACAAATCAGCATGTTGCGGTGCTCATTTAAAGTCAACCGGCCAGATAGGAATCATTAGACTATTTGATATTGAAAGCAAGAAACAGGGAGTGAGAATATTTTTCCTCGCCAGGACAAAGGCTCTCGAATACTCACAGACTGAGACTTCTATCTTAAGAGATCTCAGAAAATCGGCTGGTTGTTCATCACCCGAGCTGCTTACTATCTTCGAGAAAGCCATTGAGAATTCCAAAGAATCAGCCAAGGAAATAAACAGGTTGTGGTCTCAGATGCTGCCGGACATTGCAAAGTCAGCCACTTTAACCGAAATCGAATCTATAAAAATAGGTATCCAGGTCACAAATCTCCCCAGGCAGTTAATAACAAAGCTCGCAGGCATGATGGCAGAAACTTTCGACGGAGCCGGAATCGTCATCAGCGATACAAATATTGCAATAAGTTCAAAAAATATAAATGCAAACGACCTGTTCAAAAAGATTCAGATTGCCGCAGGTGGTAAAGGCGGCGGCTCACCTAAAGCAGCGAACGGAAAGCTGAGCAGAGCTGTAACAACCGAAGAGCTGATATCGATTCTAAGTAACTCTTAACAAAGACAGAATTAATCAGATAATAAATCCTCAAAAATACTTGAAAGGACAGTCATATGAGAAAGCTATTGAGACTCTCTTTATTATTAATACTTACTATCTTTATCGTCACACCATCAATTCATTGCACAACACTTTCAAGCAGCACTTCAAAGACTTATGATATAGTTATTTATGGCGGCACCTCTTCAGCCGTTGCAGCCGCAGTCCAGGCCAAACGTATGGGCAAAACCACTGTCATCGTATGTCCGGAAAAACACCTGGGCGGATTAACCGCCGGCGGACTTGGCTGGACAGACTCTGGACGCAAAGAGGCTGTTGGCGGACTCGCAAGAGAATTTTATCAGCGGATGAAGAAACATTATGATAAACCGCAATCCTGGATTTATCAAAAACCAGAAGAATACTCCAGATACCGTCCCAGTGACGATGCGATGTGGGTTTTCGAACCACACGTAGCAGAGCAGAGATTCGAAGAACTTGTAGCAGAATATAAAATCCCTGTCTATCGAAACCAGTGGCTCAATCGCAAAAGCGGTGTCAAAAAAGACGGCCAGCGTATTGTATCTATAAGCATGCTCAACGGTAACACCTATCGCGGCAGAATATTCATAGATGCAACTTACGAAGGCGACCTTATGGCCGCTGCCGGTGTGAGTTATCATGTTGGTCGTGAGGGTAATGAGGTATATGGCGAAACTCTCAACGGTGTACAGACACGCAATGCTGTAAGTCACCAATTCGAAAAGCCGGTCGATCCATACATTAAACCAGGCAACCCTGACAGTGGATTATTACCACTAATACATTCCGGTAGCCCAGGAATAGAAGGCAGCGGTGACAACCGTATTCAGGCCTATAATTTTCGTATGTGTCTGACTAAAGTGCCCGAGAATCGCGTGCCTTTCCCCAAACCGGACAATTACGATCCGATGCAGTACGAGCTGCTGGCCCGATACCTCGATAAGGGCTGGCGAGCCATATTCGCAAAGTTTGACCCCGCTCCGAACAACAAAACCGATACCAATAACCACGGTGCTTTCTCAACCGACAACATCGGCATGAATTACGACTACCCTGAAGCCACATACAAGCGTCGAAAAGAAATTATCAAAGAGCACGAAGACTATCAAAAAGGTTTGATGTGGTTTCTCGCATATGATCCGCGTGTCCCAGTGGATGTACGCAACAAAATGAGCCAATGGGGTCTTGCAAAGGATGAATTCAAAGACAACGGCCACTGGCCCCATCAAATTTACGTCCGTGAATCAAGAAGAATGATCGGTGATTTCGTCATGACCGAACTGCATCTGCGAAAGAAAAAACCGACACCGAAACCGATAGGCATGGGTTCCTACAACATGGATTCACACAATGTCCAGCGGTATGTCGATGAAAACGGCCTTGCACGCAACGAAGGTGATATCCAGGTCAATCCCGGCGGACCTTACCCGATTTCGTACGAGGCAATCATACCAAAGGCGTCCGAGTGTACAAATCTTCTTGTTCCGGTCTGCGTTTCATCATCGCATATCGCCTACGGCTCGATTCGCATGGAACCAGTCTTTATGGTTCTCGGCCAGTCCGCCGCCACAGCCGCAACATTCGCTATAGATGATAATATCGAAGTGCAGAATGTCAGCTACTCTAAATTAAGATCGCGTTTACTTGAAGATGGCCAGGTACTCAAGCTTCCTTAGCTGATAAGACAGACACAGTAAGCTGAACTAAAATGTATATGCTTTGATCAAAAATGTTTATCTAACTCTTTTTTCAACTCTTAATACTTTAACAGTTGGCAAATCATTTTCAATAAATGCACGGTGGTAACATTCAATCCTTCCATCCTCGCCGCCTAAAAACAAGTCCAGCCATCCATCTCCATCAAAATCAACCACATCCGGTGTCGTACTGTGTTCACTGCTGATAACGATTTGCTTTTTTATCAGTTCACCCTGCCAGGTAAAAACCGCCTTTCCAGCATCTCCTGTATTCTCATACCATCCCGCATTTTTCACACTCTTCAACAAAGCCGGTGCCTCGCCGAAAAGATGATGCGCATTGTGAATTATATCCAAATCTCCGTCGTTGTCCCAATCTACAACAATAATCCTCGCTCTCCCGGAGTGCCCCCCGGCATGTTCTGATATACGAATGGGAGCACCTTTTTCATCTATGAAAATACGTTGTCCCGGCCGTAGCCATTTTTCTCCATTTTTCATGAATGCTTCATAATAAGCCAGATATCCCTCATGGTCCACCGTTACATAATCTGTTAAGCCATCGTTATTCCAATCCACCGCCGCCGGCCGACAACGCCAATGTGTAACCAGTTCCACCGGGCCGGGCTGCCTCCAAAGCCACTCTGGTTTAAGTGGTTCGTTCTGCCAATCAACTAATAATGGTTTCCCCACCGTTAACCTCGGATTCTTCCTGTTCCCGATATTCTCATAGAAGTAATGTTCCCCCCGGACATCTGAGAGTAGCAGGTCGAGGTCGCCATCTTCATCCCAATCCACCACTTCGGGCATCGTATAGCCATACTTTGCTTCATCCGGCCCTTGTATCGAACCGGCATTTCCGGCCAATATGCGTATTTCCTTGCCATTCGACTCCAGCCTTCTGCCCGGGACGTATGAAAATTCATCTGATTTGCTACTTATATTCTTGAAATACTCCACAAAGCCGGAAGAGTTTCCAATCAAAAGGTCCATATCACCATCACCATCCCAGTCACACGATACTGGCACCGACAGACAACCGGCATCGATAACGGCATCCCATTGCAAAAGAAATCTTTCCTCGCTTAGTTTCCCCCCTGACAATTGCTCTATCCACGTCGGCCGACCATCTTCATTACCAAGTAAAATATCTAAATCACCATCCCCATCCATATCAACCAGATACGGTCGAGCATAAATACTAAAGGGACTTTTATCTTCGGCAGTCTTGAGCAAAACGGCTTGCGCCAGCTTAGCGTTTCCTTCTTTGCCAATGTTCTCAAAATACAGCAGCTCAAGCGAGTTGCCTGCCAATAAATCGAAATCACCGTCTTCATCCCAGTCTCCACCACTTATGCTGAGGTCACCATATAATTCTATGGGTACTTCATCCACTCTCACCTGAATCGCTTCCTCAAAAACCGGATTTTTTGCCGAGCCAATGTTCTTATGAAAAATAATACCGCTGCGAAGATTCTCCCCCAGCCAGACACCAAGAGACGAAAACGGAGAACGCCTCCTGTCCCAGGCCGCTCCTGATGGATAATAATCTCGCGACAATCGACGAACCGTCAGCAAATCTCGTAATCCATCACCATCCCAATCAATATAAATCCCATCGGCCCGGCCATTTTTGGGCAATGCCATAAAATCTTTCAGCTCAAAACCTTCATCTTTACTAATCAATTTATAAACACGATTTCCAATCAACAGTTCAATTTGTCCGTCCTCATCCCAGTCGATGGGCTGAAATATTTCTTTTACCGGATGCATTCTTTGGCCCGAGGCAAACCACGGCCGCCCCCCCCTACCTGTATTCTCAAAATAATAAATCCCCCCCTTCTCAACCGTTCCTGAATATGCTGCAAATAGATCAATGTCACCATCTCGGTCGGCATCAGCGGCGGCAACCGTCTCATTGTATCCTTCACTGATTGGGCCGAGAATACCTCGCTGACCAAATGGAAGAAAATCGCCATCTCCTACCACAGGAATTTCCATCAACGCTTTAACATCGCCGCTTCCCTTTTCAGAAAAATATATTACGAACCGATACGCATCCTGAATATTCATCCGCCAGCTAACGGTCAAACGAATTGGAAAGCCATCGTTACGAATACGACAAGGGATATATAACCTCTTTCGCCCTGCCTTCTTGGAGTTGCAGAGGAGCACTTGTCCTTGTGCGTCATAAGCCACCACTCGAATGCTGTTTAGATCTATCTTAGCCGCAGGGAAACCAAGTGTCTTCTCAATCTCCTGCAAATCCATATCTACGCTCACCGGCGTAGTTTTCCATTGCAATCGACCAGGTGTAACCGAAACTATCAGGCGATACTCATTTGCATCTATCCAGCGAAATCCTTCGGCAGCGTTGCACCTCGCTGAAAAAGCGAAACAAACAAGAATTATTATTAATTCTATCGTGACTGAGGAAATTCCTTTTCGCCGGATATTGTACATAAGTGACTCTATTATTTTTATTTCGATAGGCTCTCCCCACGTCACATCAAATTAGATGTGTAATGTTACTACTTGAAACCAAACGGATTCAACAACACACTCTGTGCAAGCATACTTTACATTGGAGAAGTTTTTCCTAAAGCAATCTCTCGCGATTCTTCTCTTATGACCTCAATGAAGTTGATAATCGGGGCCTGATTCATCTTCGGATCAGTCGAATGAGGAAGTAGCTCAAGAACAAGAGCATCTTCGGCCCTGACACCTTTGAATTCTTTTATAACAGCTCTGTTGATTCGGCCTGCGGTTTTCAGGATATCAAAGCTTTCCAATACTACTTTGTCCTGAAGTTTAATATCAAAAACACGCTGATCCTCTTTGTCTTCCGGCATAGCTTTAAATCCAAGGCGGACA
>JAVVFI010000213.1:0-9425 GCA_032250555.1 Sedimentisphaerales bacterium | reverse complement strand
GTGGACTTCCACAAGCTGCTAAAACCTATACACCCAGCGCGCTCGAAATGGATAAGACGTATTACTGGCGTGTAGATGAGTTCGATGCAATCAATACATACAAAGGTGATGTCTGGAGTTTCAGCACTTTACCAATTATCGAAATCTCTGATCCCAACCTTATCGGCTACTGGAAGTTTGACGAAGCCGCCGGCGATACAGCCCTTGACTTTTCAGGTTATGGAAATGACGGCGAGCTTGGAGGCACACCAGTACGAGTTGAGGGATTCTTAGGCGGCGCTCTGGATCTTACAGGTGATGATTATGTCGTTATTGACAGCGTTGTCGATGATATAACAACCAATGATATTACGCTTAGTGCATGGATCAGAAGCACGCAGGCTGGAGAGGGCAATGTTATTGCATCTAATACTGGCAGCAGCCATGTTCTTCAGTTTGGTATAGACAATGGGAATGTGTGGGTGGATGATGGTCCTGCTGCAGATTTCCCCCCCACAATAAATGACGACCAGTGGCATATGATAACGCTTGTTATGAAAGGATCAAAAATAAGTATATATACTGATGGCGTTCAGGTAGGCTCGGTTACAACCTCCATCGATATAACTTCAGAAGAACGATGGTCAATAGGACAGGAATGGGATTCTGCACCTAGTGACTTTTATATCGGTATGGTGGACGAAGTCCGCTTCTACGATACGGCTCTGACGGCGGATCAAGTTCAGGAGCTTATGAGAGGTGACCCATTATTAGCCTGGAATCCGAATCCGGGTAATAAATCAACAGTGGATGTCAAAGAAGCAGCCAAACCCATTAGCTGGTCTGCCGGAGATGATGCCGCTGAGCATGATGTTTACTTCGGCACTGATAAAGACGCCGTGAGTAACGCAGATGCATCAGACACGACCGGTATATACCTTGGCAAACAAGGCGGTACGAGCCTTACCCTGCCTGCCGGCAGTACTGAATGGGGCGGCGGACCATACTACTGGCGAGTCGATGAGAACAATAACGACGGTTCTGTCAGTACAGGTTCTGTCTGGAGCTTTTCGGTAGCTGATTATCTTGTTGTGGACGACTTCGAGAGCTACAATGACCTTAATGTTGACGACCCGGGCAGCAAGAGGATATTTTACTCATGGTTAGACGGATTCGACAACCCGGCAACAAACGGTTCTGTTGTCGGTTATGCCAGCCCTCCGTTTGCTGAACAAGGTAACGTTCACAGCGGTATGCAGGCAATGCCGTTATTCTACGATAACGGTGTTGGGATTTCTGAGGCGACTTTGACATTAGTTGATCAGAAAAACTGGACAGAGGAAGGCGTCGGAGTACTGGCGATTTGGTTCAGAGGCGATGCGGCCAACGCCGCTGAGACTTTGTATGTTGCCCTCAACGGTAATGCAAGAGTCGATAATGATAATCCTGATGCAGCAACGATAACGAGCTGGACTGCATGGAATATCGACCTGCAGGCCTTTGCCGACCAGGGTGTGAATCTTTCCAATGTAAATTCGATTACTCTTGGCCTTAGCTCGGTCACCGGTGGTACAGGTACGATGTACTTCGATGATATCAGATTGTATCGGCCTGCACCTTAAAACGGGATTCAGCGTGAAATTGATTTTATGATTGATTTCACAGATTCGCGTCAATTCGGGGCTTATACCTACTCGGTATAGGCCCCTTTTTTCATTTATTAAATAAGAGACAGATTTGCATTGACATCGAGAAAGAATAATGTAGAATAGCTTTTTTGACAGCAATGATTAAACCAAGTACTGGATAACTCAGTAATCCCTACTATTCCCTTTTGAGAGTTTTTTATGTATTCAGACTATATTCGTAATGTAGCAATAATTGCCCATGTTGACCATGGCAAGACGACGCTTGTTGACCAGCTTCTGTACCAGTCGGGCATGTTTCGACAGGAGGACCTTGATAAACTGGCCGGCGGCGAGCATGGATTGATTATGGATTCTAATCCGCTGGAAAAAGAGCGGGGCATCACAATTTTGAGTAAAAATTGCTCGATTAATTATACGGACTGTGAAGATAACGAATATAAAATTAATATAATTGACACACCCGGACATGCTGATTTTGGCGGAGAGGTTGAACGTGTTTTGAAAATGGCAGACGGCGTACTGCTTTTGGTTGACGCCTTCGAAGGCCCTATGCCCCAAACAAGATTTGTGCTGAGCAAGGCTCTCGAACATAAGCTTCGGCCCATAATTGTTATCAACAAGGTTGACCGAACAAACAGCAGGCCTGATGATGTTGTGAATGAGGTGTTCGATTTGCTTGTTCAGCTTGGAGCCGATGATGAAGCTCTTGATTTTCCCTTGATATATGCATCTGCAAGAGATGGGTGGGCGACGACGGACATTGATAAGAAAACCGACAATATGCAGGTGATATTCGACGCTATAATAGAAAATGTTCCTTCGCCTAAGATTATCCATGATGCTCCTCTGCAAATACTGGTGACCAATCAGGAATATTCGGATTATGTCGGACGCATAGCAATAGGCAGGATTTTTGCAGGCCAGCTAAGTGAAGGCCAGAAAGTTACTGTCATCGACTCAGAAGGTCTGCATACACTGCAAAAAGTTATGCAGATTCATCAGTTTCACGGGCTTGGCCGAAAGCAGGTTTCACAAGTTCAGGCCGGTGATATATGTGCGATATCAGGTCTTAATCCTATTGAGATAGGTGACACGATTGCCTGTGCGGATAAACCTTCGAGGCTTGCGGTCATCCCGGTTGATGAGCCGACGATGTCAATGACGTTCAGGATTAACGACGGGCCATTCGCGGGCAGAGACGGCAAATATGTAACGAGCAGACAGATTGGAGAAAGACTTGAAAAGGAGCTTCAGCAGAACGTTGCATTAAGAGTGGAAGCCGGACAGAGTCCGGAAGAATTCAATGTTTCGGGCAGAGGGCTGATGCATCTTGGGATTTTGCTGGAAAATATGCGGCGTGAAGGATATGAGGTTTGCGTGGGTAAGCCGAATGTAATTCTGAGAATAATCGATGACAGGCGTCATGAACCGATAGAATTACTTGCTGTGGACTGTCCTTTGGATTGCCAGAATTCCGTGATGAGCCTTCTGGGCGACAGGCGAAGCGAAATAATTAAAATCGATTCCAAAAGCGGTGCAGGTGATTTTATTCATATGGAATTTTTTATACCTTCGCGGGGACTGTTCGGTCTTAACGCCAGGATGATGAATGCGACACAGGGCAGAGCGGTCATGCATCATACATTTGAAAGATACGAGCTGATGAGAGGGGCAATACCTCAACGAAAGGCCGGCGTTATGATTGCAACCACAACAGGACAAGTTACTGCTTATGCGCTTGATGCCTTATACGACCGGGGTATATTTTTTGTCGAACCCGGAGAAAAAGTATATGAAGGACAAGTAGTCGGGGAACACTGCAAGGAGAAAGACATACCTGTTAACGTCGTAAGAAGCAAGCAGCTTACCAATGTTCGGGCATCCGGCAAAGACGATGCCGCCAGGGTAAGACCCGCAAGAAAGATGAGCCTTGAGGCCGTAATGGAATATCTCCAGGAAGATGAGCTTGTTGAGATTTGTCCTAATTCAATTCGAATCCGCAAAAGGCTGTTAAAAGAAACAGATCGGCGACGAAACGCTCGTGCAGTCGGTTCGTAATATATCATTCGCGGTAAGGTGCTTATTATATAAACTCAGACTCCGGTAACATTTGAAAACATAAGTGATGAGTACGGAACATATACGAAATTTTTCGATTATAGCGCATATTGATCATGGCAAGAGCACTCTGGCTGATCGTATGCTTGAGCTGACCGGTACGATTACCGAACGTCAAAAGCTCGATCAGCTTCTTGACAATATGGATCTCGAACGTGAACGGGGAATAACCATCAAGGCCTCAGCGGTAACGATGAATTACCAGAATCAGGGTAAAACATATATGTTGAACCTGATCGACACCCCGGGCCATGTTGATTTTCATTATGAGGTTTCACGGGCACTTACCGCTTGCGAAGGCGCTTTACTCGTGGTCGATGCCAGCCAGGGCGTCGAGGCACAGACCGTGGCTAATGCTTATCTGGCGGTTGAAAATAATGTTGAACTTTTAAGCGTAATCAACAAGATTGACTTGCCCGCAGCAGATCCAGCCAGGGTTGCTGAAGAGATCGAACATGTTTTCGGCATCAGTTCTAATGAGTGTTTTAATATAAGCGCAAAGAGCGGACTGGGAGTTGATGAACTTCTCGAGGCTATTGTGACATTTCTTCCTGCGCCGGAGGATAAAAGCGATAAGCCGACCGCAGCATTAATCTTTGACAGTCACTGTGACCAGTACCGAGGCGTGATATGTTATGTCAGAGTTTTTGCCGGCTGCCTGAATATAAAGCAAAAGGTCAGCTTTATGCGCAGCGACAGAACTTATATTATTACAGAACTTGGCAAATTCAAGCCTGAGATGACTGCGGTTGACAAGCTCGGCACAGGAGAAGTCGGTTATCTTATCGCAAATATTCGCGAGCTGGCTGATGTGACAATAGGAGACACAATTACAGATTATAACGAACCGGCATCAGAACCTTTACCCGGTTATATAGCACCGATGCAGATGGTATTTTCAGATTTTTATCCGGGTAATAATACGGATTATTCAAGGCTGAGGGACGCTTTTGACAAGCTTACCCTTAACGATGCCAGCTTCTCATTCAGCCCGCAGAATTCACCCGCACTTGGCTTTGGTTTCCGGTGCGGCTTCCTTGGTCTGCTGCATATGGAGATAGTACAGGAACGGCTGGAGCGTGAGAATGATATAGAGGTTATTCAGACCGCCCCGACGGTCAGTTATGAGATACTGACAAAGGACGGTGCCATTAAGAGGATAGAATCACCCGGCCAACTGCCTGACCCGAGTCACATCGAAGAGCTTCGCGAGCCTTTTGTTCGTCTTGAGATTATAACCGCAACAGATACAATCGGGGCGATTATGAAACTTGCCGAATCGAGACGGTGCAAGCTCTTAAAGACAGATTATCTGAGCACGACCAGGGTTATGCTCGAGTATAAAGCCCCTCTTGCCGAAATCGTATATGATTTTTACGACCTTCTCAAAGGTATCAGCCGGGGTTATGCAACAATGGATTACGAGTTCACAGGTTTCGAAACCAGCGACCTCGTTAAGATTGACATTCTTGTAAACAAGGTTGCAGTAGATGCCCTGAGCTTGATTGTCCATCGCAGTAAAGCAGAGGTACGCGGCCGCAGGCTGATAATAAAGCTGCGCAGAGCTATACCCCGGCATCAGTTTGAAATACCTTTGCAGGTTGCTATCGGCGGTAAAATCATCGCAAGAGAAACCATCAAAGGCTTTCGCAAAGATGTCACTCAAAAACTGTATGGGGGTGATGTGACGCGAAAGATGAAGCTGCTTAAAAAGCAAAAAGAAGGAAAAAGGAGGATGAAAAGCGTTGGTAACGTTCAGATACCACAGGAAGCATTTATGACAATCCTCGATACCAGCGAATAGTATAAGCCTTCGACGACGTAATAACGACCTTATTAATCAAACCAAAAATATCCAACATCAAATAATCCCTCATTTCGACCTGATTTTTCTGACAACGCAAAGTTCAATAAAACTGATTTGTTTAAGTAAAATTGTTGCTAAGCAAAAGAAATTGCATTATTTTATAATACAGGAGGGCGAGTTCGTGAATCGTGTTTTGAGTGAAACAGGAACAACTAAAGAGATTTAATGGCAGATGAACAAAGACATTTAGTGCATCAAATCATACCCTTCCTTGAATCCGAAGATAAATCGGCACTTAAGGAACTTCTCAGGAATCAGAGAAGCAGTGATATTGCAGAAGTCGTGGAACTGGTGGATAACGAGCAAAGACGTACCATCTTAGATGCTATGGACAGGCAGACTTCGGCAGAGGTTCTGGAAAAAGTTGATGAGGCGACCAGATCCGAGCTTTTCGAGCTGCTCAACAAGGAAGAACTAAAAAGTATTGTCGCTGAGCTTGATCCTGACGATGCAGCGGACATTCTTTCGGAACTTCCCGAAGAAGAAAGAACTGAACTGCTCGAAAGCATACCTCCGGCGGAATCGGCTGAGATTAAAGAGCTGATGAGCTACTCGGAGGATTCTGCGGGCGGGATTATGGACACGGCTGTTATAAGTGTATCTGAGGATGCAACAGTCGCTGAGGCCGTCAATAAGATTCGTTCTGCGGAGATCGATGAAAATTTCTTTTCTGTCTATGTTGTGGATAAGAATGGCAGATTTGTAGGAGACGTTCGACTGAGATTTCTGCTGACACGCTCGGAAGGAACAAGGATAGGTGACTTAGTTGATCCAGATACGATTTACGTTACTGTCGATATGGATCAGGAGGAAGTTCGTAATATATTCAGCAAGAATGATTTGATTGTAGCGCCGGTCCTTGAGAACGATAATAAGTTAGTCGGACGAATTACAGCAGACCGTATCATCGAAGTTGCAGAGGAAGAAGCTGCAGAAGACTTATACACAATGGCAGGTACGGACGCGGATGAGCTGGATACAGCGTCGGTTTTTAACGCGGCCAGGATTCGGATGACGTGGCTTTTACCGTGTTTAATAGGCACGGGAGTAACAGCTCTTGTCCTTATATTTTTTGATAACAAATTTAATAACATAGAAGGCTTGTCTATTCTTTATACGGCAGCTATTTTATTTGTTCCGATGATTGCGGCTATCAGCGGTAACGCCGGCCTGCAAACCTCGGCAATTGTGGTTTCTGGACTGGCCACCGGGCACCTTGCAGCATTGAGATTGAGACAAGTATTCGCACGTGAAGTGCGCATCGCTGTTCTCGTGGCTTTGAGCTGTGGAATTATTGGTGGTGTCACATGCGCAATCCTGCTTAATCTGAAAGATTTGGAAAATACAATAAAATCCTTACGTCTTGTTTTTGCTTTCGGGACGGCTATGTTCTCGGCAATAATGGTATCGACAACACTTGGTTTGTTTCTGCCGTTTTTATTCCGTCGAATCCATATAGACCCGGCGATAAGCTCAGGGCCATTAGTTACAACCGCAAACGACTCGATAAGTGTAGCAATTTATATGACTTTGACACTGTTGTTGGCAACGTAAGTACGGAGAGTGCTTTTTTATTCCAGGCCCTGTTTGTTTCAAGACGAGTTTCTTACTTTAACGAAAGCTGTTATCTGCGTGTTCGCCGGTTAATTACCCTTCTACCTGAGCCTCTTTTTTTCGGAATTTCTCTGATTGCCAAGTGCGATACCGGTGGTTTTTTGGGAGCAGCCATTTTTGGCACTTTCTGCCCTAACATCTGCAGCGCATTTCTGCATATCCCTCTGGTAGAATTATCGCGATGCTTCAGGCCCTGTTCCAATATCTCCAGAGCCGCTTTTTTCATCCTTCCGCGCATTTTCCTCATACCATAGGCTGCAGCGTTTCTCGATGGTACGGGACAACTTCCAAACAAGGTATCTTTTAAGATTTCTAAACCATCCTCCTGCATCCAGGACAATTTATAAGCGGCCCGCCGTCTGTTCGATGCATCGGAAGAGTACAACTGCTCCCGTAGTTTTCTTAGAAGTTTTATCGACGCTTCATCTTTTTCCCTGTCTGAAGTCTCTCTTTTCTCCAATTCCATAAAGCCACCCCTGTATTTAGATCACTTCCTTGTAATGTCCCCAATTCTCTAACACGATATAATCGGCTTGTCAAATATTTATTTGAAAAGAATTGCAGTTTTTTCCAAGCGCCTCCATTGGCAGATTGAAGCTGGAAAAGCCCGTAAAGCAGGCATTTCGCAGAAGAGTATCAATCCAGCCTGTAATTTGCAATGAAAATCAATATTGTTCAAGCATCAAGCTTGACAAAGGGCTGTAAATTTTATAATATAGTTGTATAAGGGGTTGTCTTTACAACTCTTATGGTAAGAGGTTTTCTGCCAGACTTCAGCCGTCAATTGAGTCGGTGGTGGCAGTAACAGTTAGTTTATAAGCGTTGGATTTAAGGGTAATTATGCCCCAGAAACTACCTATTGAAAGCCAAATAAGTTCTGAGCAAGAGCCGGAATTGAACAGATTTTTCAAGGCTGCCATCAAAACGCGGGCGAGCGACATGCACCTTAAGGTGGGGCAACCGCCGAAACTGCGCCTTTTCGGAGAGTTGAAAAAGACTACCGGCGAAGTAATGACAGCACAAAGGATCGAAGAATTAGTTTTTGGGATACTCAGCCCTGCGCAGAAAGAGACTTTTCTGGAGCATGGGACACTGGACTTTGCTCATGAAATCGATGGTGAACATCGCTTCCGAATAAATATATTTCGTCAGAGAGGCATGGTCAGCCTTGCTGCAAGACGCGTCAATACAGTCATCCCACCATTTTCAGAACTACACTTGCCGTCGGTACTCGAAAAGATATGTGAATCCAGGCAGGGATTGATTCTCGTAGTAGGCACAACGGGCTGCGGCAAAACCACAACCATCTCATCGATGATAGACCACATAAATCATGTGCGCTTATGTCATATAATTACAATCGAAGACCCTATCGAGTATCTGTTTAAGGACGACAAAGCAATAGTCTCGCAAAGGGAAATCGGGCTTGACGTTAAAAACTTTGAAGAGGCCTTGACGTACCTGATGCGTCAGGATCCCGATGTGGTTTTCGTAGGCGAGATGCGGGACGCCAAAACCGTAAGCGCAGGGATGAGAGCGGTGGAGACGGGTCATCTTGTTTTCGGAACGATGCACTCGGCAAATGCGTCCCAGTGCATTCATCGTCTTTTGGATCTATTCCCGCAAAACGAACGAAACCTTGTAAGACAGACTTTAAGTATCGCAATTAAAGCAGTCGTCAGTCAGGTTTTGGTACCATGCCTGAAAGAAGGGGTTGACAGGATTCCTGCGCTTGAGATTCTAATTGCAAACGCATCGGTTAGAAAACTGATTTCCGAAGGCCGTGAAGGAGATTTACCCAGTGTTATACGAAGCTCTACTGAAGAAGGCATGCAGGACCTGACGTATAATCTTTGCGAACTGGTAAACGAAGGTTATGTTGATCCGAAGGACGCATATAAACACGCACCAAATATTGAAGAACTAAAAATGGCACTAAAAGGTATCAAGACCACTGCCAGTGGCATTTTGTAAATTTTAACGGAGCATCTTATGCCGGATTTATTATTAGCAGCTATCGGATACGGTGGCTATATTTCAATATTCAAATTTATTGTTTTCCTGATTATGTTTTTTGCATGGATACCACTGCTGACCTGGGTTTTCAATGATGCCAAAGGAATCGAAACAAACGAGGTTTTCTGGGCCTCTATTATTCTGGGCGCCGGAGTTATTGGCGTAATAATCTGGCTTCTTAC
>JAVVFI010000212.1:0-9458 GCA_032250555.1 Sedimentisphaerales bacterium | reverse complement strand
ACTTCGAGCACCGCAGCCCAAATCCCGATGACGTTATCAAAATCGGAATGGTGGACCTAAAAGATAATGACCGCTGGATAGAGCTGGGCGAAAGCCGTTCGTGGTGCTGGCAGCAGGGTTGCATGCTCCAGTGGCTGCCCGGCTCGAAAAACAAAATCATCTGGAACGACAGGGTGGGCGACAGATTTATGTGCCACATTCTGGACATACAAAACGGCATAAAACGGATGCAGTGGACACTGCCTCATCCAATATACACTATCAGCCCCAATGGCAGGACGGCCGTATCACCGGACTTTCGCCGCATTCAGGATATGCGCCCAGGTTATGGCTACACAGGTCTGCCCGACCCACACAAAGATGAGCTTGCACCGAAAGACTCAGGCATTTTCCGCATTAACCTTGAAACCGATCCGTCAAAACTCTCCAACAAGCAGGATTTGATAATTTCTCTCGCTGATATCGCCAAATTCGGCCAAATCCCCGGCAATCCAAAAGACGCAAAACACTACTTCAATCATCTACTATTCAATACCGACGGCTCTCGATTCATATTTCTCCATCGCTGGCGGGCAGAGGGCCTGCGAAGCTTCGGAACACGAATGCTAACCGCCAAATCCGACGGCTCCGACATCCACATCGTGGACAGCTACGGACGAACCTCGCACTTTATATGGCGCGATCCCCGCCACATCCTCGCCTGGGCATGGCATCCGTCACACAAAAACGCCTTCTATCTCTACGAGGACGGCACGGACAAGGTAGAAGTGGTCGGTAAAGATGTTATGCCGCAAAACGGCCATTGCACATACCTGCCCGGCAATAAGTGGATTCTAAACGACACCTACCCCGACAAGCAGCGAAAACAAAACGTCTATCTCTACAACGTCGCAACCGGCCAAAGAATCCCCATCGGAAGTTTCTACCTGCCGCCGAAATACACAGGGGAATGGCGCTGCGATACACACCCGCGTTTCAGCCCGGATGGCCGAAGCGTCATCATAGACTCACCCCACGAAGGCACAGGCCGACAAATGCACCTTATAGACATCAGCAAAATCATCGGTTGAGCTTTCTGAGGTTTTTCAATATCAATATCACCGGTTTCTTCCCTATCTCGCTGGAAGCGATGTAGTCACATCATTCTGCCGACACTCAATCATAGTGCGGATGCCCGCTAATGGCAGTGAAGCACTGGCGAGATAATTGGGCAGCCTGCGTTTTTCTCCCAATATCCATTCACAAGCCCCGCCCTTCTTGAAATCGCTCACCATATCAATCACCGTCTTGTCCGCAAGCCCCGGATCTACTAAATCCAGAGTATAAACAAACCAACCCGTCGGTGTCGCCCAATATGCACCGTTTTGATACGTATCCTTACCGGCAACGCACAATTCCCAGTAAACACCACCCGGCAAATGTCGAATCTGACCATTTTGCACTATCTTTGAATAATTATCCTTAAAGTACCGGGCGATTGTCAAAGACTGGCTCTTATCCGCAACTCCAAGATAAACCGCAAAAGCAGAGCCCCAGATATGATGCTCTTTACAGCGGATAGTAGCCGCCCTGAAAAGACCGACCCCCTCATCCCAGAAAACTTCACGAACGTTACCGGCCACCGCCTCAGCCTCGGACCTCCAGTACGCAGCCTCCTCTTTTCGGCCAACCACATCCAGCATTTCGTTCAATCTTCGCCCCGCCTCGACATATAAAAGAGAGCAAAAAAGAACATCCCCATGCATACGCACCGTGTCCGTAAAGCCATAAGGGCAGCGGTCCCAATCATCATCTTTTATATGCACCAGCTTTGTCTTGGGATTTCGCGGAACACTGCGCATTGTCTTTATAAGCGCATCGATATTCTCTTTGAGAAACTTCAGGTTCTTTGTCTTTTGATATGTATGCCAGACTACGGCAACAGTAAATTGCGATCCGTCGGCAACCGGATTGGCGCCAAGCGTTCCAAAGCCGGGCTTATAAATAGGCTGACCGTCGAACTTCACACAGTCCACCCCCGCTCCGTCCGCCCTCATACTACTGATAAACACCCTGCCCGCATCGACTAACTCCTTGTCGGAATATGAATCAACAGAACCTTCCAGTGTATAAACATAGTCCCTCAACCAGAAAGCCTCATAACCGATGCCGACTTGCGGCGGAAATGCTACCGTACCATCCTTCATAGTCCGCCTGCTGGCGCGGATAAGACGGTGCGATTCATTTTCAAGCCACTTAACCGCCTCTGACATGGCTGCAGAATCAGCGAAAGCATCCGCAGTTCCCCCAGCCAATGCCAGAGTAGCAATCGTAAAGAACAAAACAAAGTTCTTAATCATCAAAGATTACCTATCTTACCAGGAAGGCAAAGTTGCAATAACAAAGCATTTAGATAAGCCTCGTCTTGCCCGGAACAGCAACCGGCCTCATCTCCAAATCGCCAAACTCATAAGCAGGAGGACTCAAATCCAGTTTCGATGCATTCATGGCCCAGTCGAACTTCAGCGCCCTGCCGGTATAAGCACTCATCCTGCCCATAATCGAAGTCAGCGTACTTTCAGCAACACGCCTGCCTTCATTCAGCCGCTTGCCCTGACGAATCGCGTTAATCTGGTCTGCATGCTGTGTTATGCAAGGATCCTTCTCGTCCCAGCCGTATTCAGTCGCATTCCGGCCTTCAATCACAACCCTGCCGGAGTCCGTATATGCCCGGCCCTTTGTACCAACAAAACGCTGATCACTACGCCCGGTAAAACCATCTATCTGGGAACCCATATATTCAATCCGAACGCCGTTCGCATACTCATACTCTACAGAGAAATGATCAAAAACATTACCGTACTCCGGCCCTTTTCTCACCTCTCTTCCACCCATACCAATGCATTGTACAGGAGGCCCGCCGAAAGCCCAGTTCATTACATCCAGATTATGTATGTGCATCTCAACTATAAAGTCGCCGCTGAGCCATGTCAAAAACAACCAACGCCTCAAATGCCACTCCATATCCGACCACCCCGGCTGTCGCTCTTTCTGCCCCCATGTCAACATTCCACCGCCAAGTCGTACACACTGGCCGCCCACAAGCTCACCAATTGCCCCGTCATGGATGGCTTTCATAGCTTCGACCAAATGTGATATCCGCCGCATTTGCGTACCGGCTACTATCGTTAATCCTTTTCTGTCAGCTAATTCAGACGACGCGATAACCGAGCGAACACCCACCGGATCAACCGCCACCGGCTTTTCCATAAACACATGCTTGCCCCCTTCTACCGCTGCCTTCAAATGGCTCGGACGAAACTGCGGCGGCTCGGTCAGTATCACCATATCCACATCATCACAGGCTACAACCTCCTTATGCGCATCCCAGCCCACAAAGCACCTGTCACTTGTCACTTTCACCTTGTCCCTTATGTCATCTGACTTAGGTGAATTTCTCGAAGGCGCTCTTTTAAGGTTTTTCAAACATCTCTCCATGCGGTCATTAAAAAGGTCGCCCATCGCCACAAGCTCAACATTCTCAGACGATCTCAGGCACTTTGTGGCATCATGCGTTCCGCGCCCCCCGCAGCCAATCAAACCGATGCGCACTTTGTCTGAACCCGCCGCATACATTCGGTTAGTCCCTACAGCCAGGCTCGCCGCCCCGAACGCCGCGGAGGTCTTGATAAAATCTCTGCGAGAAAGCACCGAGTTATCATTTTTAGTTTCTTTTTTCATAAGTCTTCCTTTCAGCTAATCGCTGCCTGCCGAGTTTATATTAAATAAACTGAGTTTTCCCCGGCATAGACATGGGCCTGATGGGCAGGTCCATGTTCCAGGTCAGGTTGTCGGGGACAAGTTTTTCCTGGGAATTCATGGCTTGCTCCCAGGATATCTCTTTTCCGGTGTAGGCGGCCATGCGTCCCATGAGAGCCATGAGCGTGCTGTGAGCCATCCAGATACCGTCATTAATGGGGCGGCCGTTGCGGATGGATTCGAATAACTCATCGTGTTCGACCTGGTACATGTCGCATTTGGGACCCCGATAGCGCCAGGTCTCCTTGCCGGTGATGGTAGGATCACTCCAGCCCTTGATGTTGCCCAGACCATCCGAGCCCATGAGGTAGTCCGAGTTGTCGCCGTAGCAATTGAGTATTTGACGTTGGGCCATGAACGCACGGACCCCATCCGGATATTCGTAGAAAACATCGATGTGGTCAAAGATATTGCCTTCGTTGTTTGGGAATTGGCGACCGCCTGTTGCCACTGCTTTAACAGGAAGCACTCCGTTCATCGCCCAGGCAATCTTGTCAACACTGTGACATGCTTGTTCTACCAGCCCATCCCCGGATAACCATGTGAAATTATACCAGTTGTGGAGCTGCCATTCAACGTCACTCATGCCTGCCGGGCGTCTGCTGGCTGGTGGCATGGGTTTCACTGGTCCGGTCATATAGGTGGCATAGACAGCACGAATTGAGCCGATGGCGCCCTGGTGTACACGCTCATAGAAAGCGCGACGCGCCAAGTGATAACGCCAACAGAAACCGGCCACCAGAGCCAGATTCTTCTCCTTGGCTATGGCCGCGGATTTCAGAACCGAACGCACACCCGGGGCGTCGGTAGCCATGGGTTTCTCGCAGAAAACCTGTTTGCCCGCCTCGACCGCAGCTCTAAGATGCTGCGGCCGGAAACCGGGAGGCGTAGCCAGGAGAACCACATCCACACCGCTATCGATCACTTGTTGGTAAGCATCCAGGCCTACGAAGCACGAATTGTTGCTTACTTTCACGCGTGCCCCAAATTTCTTTTCGTTCATGAGGTTCCTGAGACTGCGCTGCAGGCGATCCTCGAAGACGTCGCCCATGGCTGTTAAGACCACGTCTTCACCGGCTGACAGGGCTTGCGCGGCAGCACCGGAACCACGCCCGCCGCACCCTACCAGGCCGATACGTATCTTGTCGGAGCCCGCCGCGTACATTCGGTTTGTTCCAACAGCCAGACTCGCAGCCCCAAACGCCGCTGAGGTCTTGATAAAGTCTCTGCGAGACAGCGCTGAGTTATCTTTTTTTGCTTCACTTTTCATAAGTTATCCTTTCAACTATCGTTATCTGCCAAATGTTATTAAATAAGCATAGTTTTACCCGGAACAGCAACAGGCCTTACCGGTAAATCACCAAATTCATATTTCTCAGGACGCAAGTCAAGCTTCGATCCTTTCATCGCCCAGTCCCAACTCATCGACCGCCCGGTATAGGCGCTCATTCTGCCCATAATCGCACACATCGTGCTTTCCGCTACCTGCACACCTTCATTCACACCGGTGTCTTCGCGGATACTCCTGATCAGGTCGATATGCTCCTGAACGTACGGATTCGGTGAAGCCGGCCCCTCGTATGGATTCTCTCCTTTTATATAACCGGTTGCGCTGTCAATATAAGCAAATCCTTTTGTACCGACTATTCTCTCAGATACCCGGTCGCTGCAGCGGGGTATCTGCCGGCACATGCTTAAAACACGAACCCCTTCCGGATACTCAAATTCAACCGCAAAATGGTCCCAGATATTACCGCCCTGGCGAACCTCCCGACCGCCCATCCCCATTACTGAAACTGGATGCCCGCTAAGCGCCCAGTTCATTATATCAATATTGTGAACATGCTGCTCTACGATGTGATCGCCGCAAAGCCAGCAAAAATAATACCAGTGCCGGCATTGCCACTCCATATCACTCATATCATCTGGTTTGCTGCCTCTCAGCGAGCCCCCTGCACCATTCCAGTAGCACTGAGCAGCGACAATATCACCAATCGCCCCATCGTGAATCCGCTTCATTATCTCCAGATAATGTAACTGATGGCGCCGCTGAGTACCCGCAACAACCGAAAGCCCCTTTTCCTTCGCCGCTTTAGCCGCAGCAATTATCCTTTGAATGCCAACCGGATCAACTGCCACGGGCTTTTCCAGGAATACATGCTTGCCTGCTTTAACGGCCGCTTCAAAATGCTCAGGCCGAAAATGTGGCGGTGTCGTTAATATAACCATATCAACTCCACTTTCGAGCAGCTTCTGATATGCATCGAATCCAACGAACTTTCTCTGCGCTGACACATTCATCTGGTCCGGAAGGCCGTCGAAGTCCACGCGGTCATATCGGCCTTTGGCGCCTTTATTCAACATATTGTAGCAGGCATCGAGCTTGTCACGAAACAAATCCGCCATAGCCCAAAGCCTGACCGATTTATCAACACCCATAAGCGCCTGCGTAGCAGCGCCGGTGCCCCGGCCGCCGCAACCAACCAAACCAACTTTCAAAATATCTGAGCCGGATGCGTACATTCGATTTGTCCCCACAGCAAGGCTCGCCGCCCCCAATGCTGCCGATGTCTTGATAAAGTCTCTGCGAGTCAGCTCATGAACTTTTCTGCTTATCTTCTTCCCCATTAATATCTCCTTTTCGATGAGCAAAATATGCCTTTATTGAAGCCACACTGTGTGAAACCCTCAAACTCACTTGTGAGTGCTCAAAATAACTATTCTTATACTATCCAAAGATACTTGTACCAAACCACGCCGTCAAGTGTAATTTTAACCTCTTTATAAGGTATATAGGGAACATTTATAGGCCTGAATTTAACTAAAGTCAACCGAGTGTATAGACGAATACGACTTCGTGTGCATTGCATCTCTGATTGGCTTGTAAATAAGCAGAGAGGTCCTATAAAAACGGCTTAAAAATGAGTAGAACATTCCGCCAACATATAAGGATGGCCTTATTCAACAGCGATAAGGCCGCCGCAATAACCAAAATGGAACAAAAGCTAAAGGCAGAAGCCAAAGCAAGGGCCATAGCGGAAGAAAAGCTCAGACTGGAAATCGCAACCAGAACCGCCGCCGAACAAAAAGTAGAAGCAAGGGCCCAGCAGAAGCTCCTCACTCAGCACCGCAGGTATAGCGCTCTGGCCGCGAGAGTTGAAGCTCAGGCTAAAGCGGAAATAGCGAAAATCAAAACTCAGACAAAAGAAGCCCTGGAAAAACTCGACTCCTTTACAGCAGAGCTGAACCAAAAAGAGAAACAACTAAAAGAAGTTCAGGCAAAGTTAGAAGCCGAAACCCTCGCCAAAGTACAAGCACAGGAGACCCTGAAGGCGGAAAGGCAACAGCACAGAAAAGCCGAGGCTAAGGCTAAAGAGAATCTCGCGAAAGTAAAAGCCCAGGCTAAAGAGAAAATCAGAACATATACTGCGGCATTAAGCCGGGCTCAGGAAAAATTGCCCAAAGCTGAAGAATCCCGATACGGCAGAGAGGATCTCACAGGAGTAAAAGAAGAATACATTAGCGATAAAAACAAAGAGCAGAAAAACATCGACGCCCAACCGATAGAAAAGGCAAATATTGTAATCCGAATCTGCCGGAATATTGTACATCCAAAATCTAAAAAGACTAAAGTCGCTCTCTTTTCGATATTAGCAACTCTCTCAGTTTTAGCTATAGCATTGGGAGTAAGCGTAGTAAAGAGCCCTCCAGTCGCTCAGCCCGGCAACGCCACTACACGGGAGGATGAATCGGTATCGATTACCCTGATGGCAAGTGACCCCGACCGAGATTTCTTGACTTACAACATCTTAAAAGGCCCCTCCCACGGGAACTTGAGCGGGAAAGCACCCAAAATGACTTACACTCCGGCATCGAACTACAACGGCCCGGACAGTTTCACTTTCAGCATCAGCGAAGGAAAGGCCGGCAAAAACGAAGCAAAGATATCGATCACGGTGCTGGCCGCAAATGATGCTCCTATAGCATATCACCGTTCTGAGACAATAAAAGTAAACAAATCATTAATCACTACCCTGACAGGGAGCGACGTGGACGGCGATATATTGACGTTCAATATCAGCAAAGAACCAGAGCACGGCTTACTTTCCTTAGATTTAAA
This sequence comes from Sedimentisphaerales bacterium, assembly GCA_032250555.1. GTDB lineage: Bacteria > Planctomycetota > Phycisphaerae > Sedimentisphaerales > Anaerobacaceae > NIOZ-UU13. The sequence goes on along the minus strand of JAVVFI010000212.1, from coordinate 1,540 downwards.
TTTCAATAACAGCGGAAAGCTCATCTACAGACCTGAGCCTGACTTCGAAGGGCAGGACACTTTCTCTTTTAAATTGAATGACGGCAAGATAGATAGTACACCAGCAACAGTATCCATCGATGTCTGCCCGAATCTTCTGCCGGTAGCTGAATCTCAATCAGTGACTACACCTGAGGATACGCCCGTACAGATTGATTTAATAGGCAATGACCCGGATTCAGATCCGTTGTCCTACATTATGGTATCTGTAACCTCCCACGGCAGCTTGAGAGGTGATATACCGAATCTGACCTATACGCCTGACAATAATTTCAACGGCTCAGACAGCTTCTCCTTTAAAGTAAACGACGGTATAGTTGACAGCCATCCAGCTACCGTATCAATTACGATATCCTCGGTCAATGACCCGCCTGTGGCCAGGGATGATGCCATAGTAATTCCAGAAGACACGCCGGCGGTAAAAACTGATGTGCTGGCAAACGACACCGACATAGATAATAAGGGCAGAGATTTATACCTCGATACGTTAACAGTCACTGCCGTTACTCACGGCAAAAACGGCTCAGTCACAATCAATCCCGACGGCACACTGAGCTATAGTCCTAATGCGAACTTCTACGGAAGCGATGAATTCACTTATACGGTTCGCGACAACAAGGGCGATACTGACACTGCAAAAGTTAATGTTACCGTCAACATGGCAAACGATGCTCCGGTCATCATTTCGGCTCCTGAAATCACAGCTAATGTCGGTATTTTATATACATACGAAGTCAAAGCCTCAGACCCGGATTTGAACGATACACTTACTTACTCCTTAATCACCAAACCCGCCGATATGACTATAAACCCGGCTACCGGCCTTATAGAGTGGACACCCGCCCAGGTCGGGGAAAATGAGGTAGCAGTAAAAGTCGCCGACAGCAACAGCGTACCAACTACAGATACCCAGTCTTTTACTATCATGGTAAGTCCGCCCCCACCAAAGAAAGCCAAAATAACTCCACGGGACAACAAAGCCGGAACTGTCCAATCAAGTGACGATAAACGGTTTGGAATCCGCTACGGTTCATATACATCTTATGATTTTTCAAATGACTCCGTCCCGGCTGATGTTGTTATAAAGTCGGTCGTTGTTTTTATAGAACACTTCGAAGAAGAACGCTTTAGCTCCGGAAAGTTGGAATGGGCCGTAGGTACAGGCTGGCCGACTAAGCCGGTTGTCTGGGCATCCATCGAAGCTCCGGTGCATGAAGATGAAAAGCACGAAAGCGTTGATTCATGGGATATTACAAGTCTGGTCGATACTCGCGACAAATTAAACTCCTTTCAGTTACAAATTAAAAATAATGACGTCGTCGGCCGTAAAAATACCTTTATTGACCACATTTATCTGGTCGTTGAGTGGGATTAGTAAATGATTATCGATTAATGATAAATGATTATTTGCTTTTCTGTCCATATTCGCATATTTCTTCTTAATTCTTTGTAAATAAACACTTTGCATCAATTTTACCCTTTCGTAAAATTGGTACCCTTT
>JAVVFI010000211.1:0-9506 GCA_032250555.1 Sedimentisphaerales bacterium | reverse complement strand
CCGGTCATGCCGGATGCCAATGGCAACTACCCGATTGCGATGCCCGGACAGACAAAGGTACTATAGAGGCATAGCGTTATAGGATAGACAGCCTTTATTAAGTTGTCGGTGAAACGGTCACTGTCACTGCTGAAAATTTGGTCCTTCTTTATTTGTGAGAAAACTTTTGGTGACCTCAAAAGAGCGTGTACATTCAGCGCTGAAACGAAAATCTACGGACCGAGTTCCGATTTTCATGTGGTACCATCCCCAAACCACCAAAAGGCTTGCCAAACTACTGGAAATCCCGGCAAAATACGTATCTCTGGTTATGGGCGACGATATCCGCCAGGCATGGGTGAGCAATAATCATGCAATGGAGGGGATTGTGCACGAGCATGATGGTGACTCGCACGTGGATGACTGGGGTATTGAGTGGACTCGTATCGATGGCTTCAATCAAATCTCCAAATATCCTCTGGCCGATGTCGGTGAAGAGCAGCTTCTACAGTACAAGTTTCCATTCGACCGAATTGATTCGCTCGTGGACCTGATGAAGCCGGTTATGGAACTTAAAAATGATTACTTCGTAGGCTGTGACGTTTCGCCCAATGTCTTTGAAATGTACTGGCGCTTGCGTGGTATGGAAAAGACCTTGCTGGAACTCGTACAAAATCCCGAACTGACACAAAAAATGTTAGAGCGATCTTCAGAGTTTTCCATAGAGCTGTCCGAAGCAGCCTGTCGGCGATTCGAACTGGACTGGCTTTGGCTGGGTGACGATGCCGCAGGTCAACAGTCAATGCTGATGAGCCCTGAAACCTGGCGGCAAATGGTAAAACCTTTGTTGAAGCAGAATGCCGAGGTTGGCAAAAGGTACGGTATGTATGTGGCGTTCCATTCCTGCGGCGCCATCCACCCCATAATCGGGGACCTGATAGAAATCGGCGTAGATGTTTTGAATCCTATTCAGTGCAATTGTCCCGGCATGAATCCACTGGAATTAAAAAAAGAGTTCGGCAGTGACCTTGCTTTCATGGGCGGTGTTGATACCCAGGGCGTTTTACCTAACGGCACAGCCAATCAGGTGCGTAAAGCAACAGCCCAACTGCTCGAAGGAATGACCACCGACGGCGGAGGCTACATTTTTGCCGCTTCCCACACCGTTCCCCCGGAAACTCCGGACGACAATATCTTCGCCATGTACGACGAAGCGGGTATCACTAAAGAAGAGATTTTTGACAAAGCGGCTCAGCTCCGCAATTCTTTACGGCAGTCTTGAGCTCAATTAGATCGGCAATACTAATTATGAAAAATTCGCTCCTAAAGAAGATAAAAGGAAATTGAAAATGAGAATCGGAATTAATTGTTTGATAACCATAGTAATTATATTAGCTATTTGCCCGGATCCGGCAGCAAATGCTGCGATGGAATCCTTATTAGTCATAGAACCGGGTAAAGATAATCCACGAAATTCCGAGGGAGACATAATCGAGTTGAAAGACGGACGGTTATGCCTGATCTATACTCGATTTACAGGTGGCAGCGGCGACCACGCAACAGCGGACCTCGCCATGCGTATTTCGAAAGATAACGGCTTGAATTGGAGCAATGATAAAATCGTCGTCCGGCGTATGGGCGGGCTGAATGTCATGTCAGTCTCGCTTTTGCGCCTGAAAAGCGGCGACATAGCTCTTTTCTTTCTGCGTAAAACATCAAAGGAAGATTGCCGTCCCTTAATGTGCATTTCGAGAGATGAAGCTAAAACATGGAGCCGGCCGACTGTCTGTATCACTGATAAGGCTGGCTATTATGTGCTTAATAATGATCGCACGGTCCAGTTACGAAGCAGCAGGTTAGTCCTGCCCGTCGCCTGGCATCAGGGACCGGGGCAGGCTCGGGACACGGCCGGTGTGATTATGTGCTATCTGTCCGACGATAACGGCAAGACCTGGCGAAGAAATAAAGACTCATTCAAAGGTTATGCGCCCGGCGGACAGCGTATTACCGTCCAGGAACCCGGCGTAATTGAATTGAAAGACGGGCGATTGATGATGTACATGCGAACCAATGCAGGCAGCCAATATATATGTTACTCTCAGGATGGCGGCGAAACATGGTCCAAAGCCAGACCGTCAAATCTGGCTTCACCTTTAAGCCCAGCTTCAATCAAGCGCATACCATGGACTGGCGACCTGCTCTGTATCTGGAACGATCATTCCGGAGTCCATAGCTACCCAAAAGGCCGCCGCACACCGCTGTGCCTGGCTATCAGCAAAGACGAAGGTAAAACATGGGATCGCTCTATAATTATTGAGGGAAATCCGGATGGTTGGTATTGTTATACATCGATTACATTCGTGAAAGATCGTGTGCTTCTGGCCTATTGCGCAGGAGACAAAACAATCGGTGGTTTGAATCGACTAAAAGTTCTTGCAATATCAAAAGATAAGCTGGTCTCCTTCCAAAACACTCAATCAATGCCGCCAAAGGTAGGATTTTGCCTGGCCGGTGCAATTCTCAGTTCATTGTGTTTTACCAAAGACAAAACCCTCGGAGTCTTAAAAGGTGGATTTGAATCATTCAATACCCCTAAACCTGCCACTGCCGAGGAATGGGAGAAAAGGAAAATAAAATTGCGCAAAACGTTGTGGAAATTACTCGGCGACATTCCTCCTCTATTTACCCCAGAGGTCAAAATCACAAAAAGAGAAGAGAAAGACGGTTACACACTTGAGCGATTTACATTCGATAACGGCGTGGGCGATACGGTCTTTGGTTACATTCTGATTCCAGATAATCATAAAGGACGCGGACCGGCTATACTTTACAATCACTATCACGGCGGCAAATACAAACAGGGCAAAGAAGAGGTAATAACCAAAGCGTTTACAAAACTGAATTTTGCAACAGGTGAGGAATTGACAAGAAAAGGTTATGTTGTTCAATGTATAGATGCTTACGCATTCGGTGAGCGTCGCTTTCAGGGGCCGGCCGGCAAAAAGGAAGAAGGCGGAAAAACCGAATCTTCTCTGTTCAAGACCTTCCTGTGGGAGGGCAGAACTTTATGGGGCATGATGGTTCGTGATGATATTTTGGCACTGAACTATTTGGTTTCACGACCGGAGGTCGATTCCAACCGTATCGCCGCTATGGGTATGAGTATGGGATCCACACGAACTTGGTGGCTTGCCGCGCTGGATGAGCGTATAAAGGTCGCTGTAAGTGTAGCCTGTTTGACAAGGTATCAGAATCTAATTGCCCGGGGCAAAGTTCAAGCTCACGGAATATACTATTACGTATCCAATATGTTAAAGGAACATATCGACACAGAATCGGTGATTGGCTTGATTGCGCCCCGGCCGCACCTGACTCTCACAGGCGATAAGGATGGAGGCTCCCCGGCTGACGGTGTTAAAATAATAAACACCTTCCAGAAACATCTTTACAAGTGTTACGAAAAACAACAGAACTTTCGCGGGATTTTGTATCCCGGCGTCGGTCACACATACACACCTGAAATGTGGGAAGTGACATTGCGCTGGCTGAAAAAGCACATTTAAACAATATCTTATATACGAGGACAACACTATGAAAACAACTTTAAAAACACAACACGAACCTATCAAAGCAGGTACTAAACATATCAGAGCGCTTGTTGTAATGCTGATTGCAAGCTTCATAATTTTTTCCGACTACAGTTCGGGTGCTTCGGCAAGTGCAGGAGAGGTTGTTATATATCCTGCCCCGGCCGGAGAAGTCTCATCGAGCGACTTTCAAGTGCAGGTAGCAGATCAGAAGATTGATACATACATGGCTCGCGTCCTCGACCCGCCGTTTGCGGGAAAGAGATGGGACTACGGTGGTGCATATTCGTTTGCCAATTTTGACATGTCAGGCTCTGTAGTAGTTCGCATTACATCAAAACGGTCACTCCGGAATGTGGTTATCCGGCCGCAGTCATACCAAATCAAACCAACGCTGGTGAATGACCACAAGCTGACTCTAACGCTGGACCGACCGCTCAAGATCAGCGTGGAGCCGGACGGCAAAAAAGCCCCCCTGCTGCTCTTTGCCAATCCCATTGAGACCGATGCACCCAAAGCCGGCGATGAGAGTGTCGTTTACTTCGGCCCTGGAGTACACAAGCCGGAGAAGATTATCGTAGAAAGCAACCAGACCCTTTACCTTGCCGGAGGGGCCGTCGTTAAGGCCGAGGTATTGGTTAAAGGAGTAAACATTCGGATTTGCGGACGCGGCATTCTGGACGGCTCCGACTGGCAGTGGCGTAAAGGCCCGGTGGGCAACCTGATTGCGATTCGAAACAGCACAGACGTCGAAATCAACGGTATCACTCTTCGCGGCTCTTCCCACTGGACTATCGTACCGAAGAACAGTAAACGAATAACAGTCCGAAACGTAAAGCTTTGCAACTCAAGAGTACAAAATGATGACGGCATCAATCCATGCAATTCTCAGGATGTTTTGATAACCGATTGCTTCATCCGGAGCGACGACGATTGTATCGCCCTTAAGGGGCTCGACTTTACTGCTGAAAACAGTAATGTTGAACGAATTACGGTGGAAAATTCCACTCTCTGGTGCGACAGGGCCCGAATCTTCCTGCTCGGGCACGAAAGCCGTGCAGCATATATGCGAAATATAACAATTCGGAATCTCGATATTATCCACTTCACTATGACTCCATTTCTGTTGGAACCAGGTGAAGATATGAGGTTAGAGGATATTGCAATTGAAAATATTCGAATGCACGGCGAAGGCCAAAGAGAATTTATTCGCCTGCGTCCCGTGGTAAATCAGTATATGCGAAACAAGGTACCCGGATTTATTCGCAACGTGCAGTTCAAAAATATAACACTGGATGGTCAGCCGGGCGAGTATCTTGTGCAGATACAGGGAGCTGATGCCGAACATAATGTTCGGGACATAACCTTTGAAAATGTTTCAATCACAGGGGCAAAACTGGAAAAAGAGTCAAAACAAGTGCGTATCGGTAAACATACCGAAAACCTGAGATTCTAATATTAATGATTCTTTTGACTATCCCGATTCAGGAGCCGGGAAAAATAATCCCACGTCCAGGCCTTCGAACCGTCTGGCCGTATAAGCCAAAAACCCCGGACGGCATCATTACTTTTTACCGGCGGCTTTTGCTTGTTGTCTTTGAACTCATTACAGTACAGTTGCCAATATACTATATAGGGACATCCCCAATTTAAGGCAGTCTCCACTGCTCCCGGAATAACTTTTTGGATTTTACCCGAGGGATGATTGTTCTCAGGCATACCAAACTCACCAAGATATACATTTCTATTTCCAAATTCAACGCTATCCGGCGTATTCTTTGCGATAAAATCCAACGCCTCGCGTAAGATCTGTGAATTTCCGGAATATTCCGCTGTCGCATCCCAGGCCGAATAAGAAACCAAATCCAATTTGGTATTAGGCAAAACCTTATCAACCATATTCGGCCTGCCCTGCTTCATAGTGCTGACGACACGGTTCACCTCGGCTGCGTGATACACCCAAATGCCATCGGTACCAATTTCTTTTCTTGCCTGATTAACCCCCTCCTGTCGCGCATTGAGCCAGCCAATCATCCCGTTTATAGCTTCGGCCGTCGGGTCAGCATCTCTGTCGTAATTGCCGCGAATCAGCCAGTCACCTTCCCAGTGCTGCAAAACGAAGATCTTTCCGGTTCCTTTATACGTAGTAAGCAGGTATTTGGCCAGCTCATAAAACTGCCTTTGTTCATCGAGCTTTTGCTCAGGCGTAATACCCTTTCTCCAGTAGGCCGCGTTGTTACCAGTTGAAAAGCACATCATGATGTAAGTAGTGAAGGGCTTATCGAACAGTTCCCTGAAATATTTTGTCTGTGCAATTTCAACCAGGCTATTCGTTTGAGGCCATTGTGAGTTGAATGAATATGACTTGTGCGGATTGTGAAACCAGACCTTAATTACCCGTGAGCCCAGGGCTAAAATCTGTTCTGCGCCCTCGTTCAAAAAATCTTTGTCCGTCAAATGGTATTTACCATCGACATGTGTTACTCCAATAATATCCCGCAGCTCCTTCTTGGTATTTGTTTCAGGTACCGCGATTGCAGTTTGCTGATAGGATATCAAACCAATAAAGGTCGCTATTATTACAAGTAAGACAGAATAACTTCGCATTTCTTATCCTCTTTAGCTGATTTATCATCAAAGAGCAGGATGTTTTGTATGGATTCCAGATGCATCCTGATATGCCTTGGCAACCAGCAAAGTTTCTGTATCACCAAAGAGTTTGCCTGTAAAAGTGATGCTGGTCGGCTCATTTTTATCATTGAATCCATTAGGGACTACAACGGTCGGGTGTCCTGAAAGATTTGTCAGAGCAAGATTATTCCCGACCCACGATGGAGCGACATAGACATCAATATCCGACATCAGCTTGTTCATTTCTTTAATCAAAAGTGTCCGCAGGCGGTTAGCCTGGATATACTCTACCGCAGTGACCATCCGAGCCGTTCGGAATATGTTCGGCCAGGATCCTTTGCCCTGGCTGACAAGCAGCGAATCGCGATTACTTCGGGTAAGCTCGTCAAACGCAGCCGCCGCTTCGACTACGAGAACAAGCCTTATGGCTCCAATTGGGAGGTCCGGCAATTCGACAGCTCTCAAATCCATACCCATAGAACGCAGTTTATCCAGAGTCGCAAGGTCGTTAGCCCTCCATTTTTCATCTTTGCGGTCTTTTTCGAAATCTCTCTTAAGATATCCGATTTTCAACTTCTTGATACTTTGAGCCGGGTCCCAGTTAAAGGGCGCATCTTCACGCACTGTCGGGTCTAAACCATCGGGACCGTGGATTGCATGGAAAACCAGTGCACAATCCTCTACACTTCTGCAAATCGGCCCGAGTTTGTCCATACTCCAGCTCAGTGCCATCGCCCCATCTCGGCTGACTCGCCCAAACGTAGGTCGAAGACCGGTTACACCGCAGACCGTACAAGGTGAAACAATCGAACCAAGTGTCTCGGAACCTATTGAGAAGCCAACAAGTCCCGCCGAAGTAGCGGAAGCAGGCCCTGCCGACGATCCGCTCGAACCTTTTTCGGGATTCCACGGATTGCGTGTCTTGCCGCCAAACCAGACATCTTCCATTGCCAAAGCCCCCAGCGTAAGTTTCGCTATCAATACAGCACCGGCCTTTTCCAGCCGCTTGACAACCGCAGCGTCATAGTCAAGCACCTGTTCCTTAAACGGCATAGCCCCCCAGGTCGTCTTATATCCTTTAACCGCCAGCAGGTCTTTAGCCCCCCACGGAATACCATGCAAAGGACCGCGGTAATGACCGGCCGCAATGTCTTTATCGGCGCTCCTGGCCTGCTCCAAAGCCAGTTCTTCTGTCAGACTGATAACGCATTTCAATTTTTCATCGTATCTTTTCAGCCGCTCAAGATACATCTTTGTTAGTTGTACCGAACTTACTTTACGTGATTTTATCAGCCCGGCAAGGTCCGTAACCGTCCAAAAAGCAACATCTTCCAAGTCTGATGTAAGTTGTTTTCTCGCGGGCTTGCTTATCTTGATCTTCTTTTGCTTGCCTCTGGATTGAAAGCCGGAAATAATAGGATTGAATTGAACAGCCGGGGCCACACTGTTATCCAGAGAAATCTCTCTCATCTGTTCATATTGTTTTAACCGACCATTTAATCCATCGATCATCAACTCCCGCTCTTCATCAGTAAATTCAAGCCCAATGAAACGCTCGGCCTCAGCAAGCATCTCTTTAGTGAGTTTTTTGTCTTGGGAGTTCTCTACTTTGGCCCACAAAGCTTCAGACAGAACCGCACTTGACAATCCCATGCCGGAAAGACATGCCATGAATTCACGGCGTCCAAGAAATTTTACTTGATGTACCTCTGAAGTTTTTTTCGAATTCGACATTTCAGATACTCTTTCAATAATTTCGCTTGAATAAGATATTGACTGGCGAACGATGCAGGAATCATTACGCAACATCGTGTTTAGTCCTTCCACTGTTTCAATATTTCGAGGCATTCAATCATGGCCCGGCCATTGTGATAGCCGGCTTTCCAGGGATTGGCTTTATCGCCCCGCGGATTTCCTTCGGTGGTAATATTTGCGTGCCACTCGCCATTTTTCCAATCGACCATATTTTTTTCTATATAGTCGGCGGTGTTTTCGAAGATGGAAAGATATTTCGTGTCCTTTGTCAGGCGATTCATATATAAGGCACTTACGATTACCTCGGACTGGACCCACCATACTTTGCTGCGTCTATCGGCAGGACTGTTGAAAGAGCCGCTATCATAAAAACCGCCGCCAGCTTCATCATAGCCGTACTTTAGGGAATAATCGAACAGAGTTCGGTATAAATCACCGAACGGATGGTTCGACACGTTGGCTACTTTACAGGCATCTATAATCAACCAGATATTTTCAATGTCGTGGCCATAGGAAACTCTTGCTAAGTCCCCTTCCAGCCTTGGTGTCCAGTTGCGCTGGTATTTGTCTGTGCATGCGCCGATATTTTTTCGCACGACCGTGTTGCTTTCAATGTTGATTAATTCCAAAAGGCGCTCACGTGCAAGGGGAAGTTTGGAAGCGCGATAAAAGGTAGTCATAGCCTCCAGTAGATGCAGATGAGTATTCATTAACTTAAAGTGTGGCTCTGTTCCCATGTAAGAGCCCTGTGAAGCGGAAACCGGTGTCCAGTCTTCATTGAAGAATTCGATGTAGCCTCCGTACACGTTATCGTGAGACTTTGCTTCCAGCAGATTAAAGAACCGGATAGCAAAATCCAGGACATCCTGCCTTTTGCTGGCCAGATAATATTCGGAAAGGGCATAGAGTGCGAAAGACTGGCCGTAGAGATGCTTGAGCGGTTTTAGTTTGTTATTGCCGGTGGAGTCAACTTCCCAGTAGAAGCCCCCATTTTTATGATCCCACATTTTTTCTTTCAAAAAGCGGTATCCGATATCGGCAGCGTCGAGGTATTCCTGGCCGCCATAGCCGGCCCGGGCCAAACGGGAAAAGAGCCACATCGTACGGGCCTGGGTAACAATCATCTTCGTACCTTCGCTTTTTTTAGGCCGGCCATTGATATCGAAGTTGATTATGTAGCCGCCATTTTTGTGGTCTAAACTTTTGGAGTACCAGAAGGGAACAATATTATCTTTAAGTATTTTCTCGAATTTCGGGACGTAAGTTTTGGCAAGGGTTTTTCGATCCGGGGCAGCAAGAAGATTTGAGCAAATCGATATAAGAACAATGAAAGTCAGAATCAGGTAAAAACGAGGTTTTTCGAACATTTTGCTTTTCATTATTTCTCCTTCATTTAATAGTATCGTTGCATCATATTCAGTTTTTCCCGATAATTCAAGCATTTCGCACCATTTTTGGCCTTTGAAGAAATTGGGTTTGTTTGGGTTTGTTTTGGGTTAAATTGGCTTTGTTTTGGGTTAAATTGGCTTTGAATTGGGTTTGAATTGGGTTTGT
>JAVVFI010000210.1:0-9521 GCA_032250555.1 Sedimentisphaerales bacterium | reverse complement strand
AGCTGAATTCTGATTCGGACCAAAACAGAGGCGCATACGCTGTCATTGGGATCATATTACTCTGCCTGATGGCTCTTCTTAATTATATCCCTTGGCGAGCTGTAGATAAGTACCACCACTACCGCGGATTCAGACCGGATATCCGTAAAATTGCAAAGGAATATGATTTTGGTAAGGCATTGATTTTAATTAATGGTAATAATTACAACGATTACCCATCTGCGGCTATTTACAATCCTGTAGATCTTCAGGATGATAAACCTATTTACGCATGGGATGCCAGTCCTGACATTAGAAGACAACTCTTAAAAAATTACTCCGATAGGATGGTTTGGATTTTGAACGGACCCTCCGTCACTCATAAAGGATTCGAAGTAGCTATTGGACCAGTTTCTGCTGCAGAATTACTCTTAGAAATGACGCCCTCAAGCAGATGATACCCTGTAATATATGATTAAATATCCCTTGGATATGCCTTTATAAAAAAATGGATACAAAACAGAATAAATTAGAAAACGGGAATGCCGGAGCCAGATTTGGTCTGCTCGATATGCTGCATTTTATAATATGGTTCAGTGTGTTATCTGGCCTTGTTGAGGTAACCTTGCCCCAGATGAATGAACTCATCGGGGGCAGGACTGTATTTCTACATTGTCACACAATATGGATGTCTCCATTAGCCAATGTGGTTGTTATTGGCATTGTAAGCCTTATCTTATTGCCTTTACTGTTGCGTCTTCCTCGGTCTATAGCAGTGCGGATTTCGTTTATCGTGTTGGCTTCGATTGTTTTCTTAAACATTCTGAACCTTGAATTTGCAAGACTTTCGCGAATTCACTTTGTAGCTAAAGTGGTCTTGGCTATAGGCCTGGCAGTTGTTCTACAGCGTTTTATAGCTCCACGAACATCTGGCTTCGAGCGATTTGTACGGCGCTCAACGATTGGCCTTATTTTGCTTGTGTTGGTTTTGACTTTGTCTATAAGCAGTCATCGACATTTACGTGAACGCGGGATAATCACCGCTTTAAACGATTCTCCTCCATCGGCTCCTAATGTTCTGCTGATTGTTTTGGACACAGTACGTGCAGAAAGTATGAGCCTCTACGGATATGAACGCTCGACTACTCCATACCTAACGGCTCTGGCAAGGGAAGGGATTGTATTCCAAAATGCTATTGCGACATCATCCTGGACTTTGCCATCTCACGTAAGTATTTTCACAGGTCGCTTCCGATATGAAACCGCTGCGGACTACAGTAAACTCGGTCCCAAGTATGCTACTCTTGCCGAGTTCCTCAGTAAACGTGGATATATTACGGGAGGCTTTGTAGCCAATACTCGAGTTTGTTCCCGTGAGTCGGGTTTGGCGAGAGGATTTATCCATTACGAGGATTATGTCGCATCGCTTAAAGAGTTTGTACGTAGTTCACCTATTATTCGATTTACACTTGTACACAGAGGGATTCGTCGTTTGCTCGGATACTATGAAAATCTTCATCACATTCCCGCCTCTTTGATTTCGAAAAACTTTTTAAGTTGGATCGAACATGTCCCAAGTGACCTTCCATTCTTTGCATTCCTAAACTATATAGATGCTCATATACCATATTTGCCTCCAGCAAAGTTTGCCGAGAAGTTCGGACCGATAGACGAGTTGGAAAAAATAAGGAAAAGAGGTCTTCCAGAGGGTGAGAAACTTGGATCTACTGAGATATCACAAGAGCATGTCGATGCTATGCGCAATGCTTATGATGGTACTATCGCCTACTTGGATTCTGTTCTAAATGAGCTATTTGTTGAATTAAGACACCGTGGTCAACTTGACCGGACACTGGTCATTGTGGTTTCGGACCACGGGGAAGAATTCGGAGAGCACGGTACTTTCGCCCATGGTTTGGATCTCTATTCTCAGGCTATCCACGTACCGCTTTTCTTGAGACTTCCCGCTATCGTACCAGTTGACGTTATTGTTCAGGAGCCTGTTACACTTCGAGACATACCGGCAACCGTCATAGATCTTTTGGGCCTTCGTGATGATGGATTGTTCCCCGGTCGATCTTTGTCAAGGTATTGGGGCGATAACGTTGCTAAGGAGCCAATAACCAATAAATTCATACTCTCCGAGTTGATACATGCCCCTTGGGAGCCTAAGTGGGCCCCTGTATCCAAAGGGGACATGAAATCTCTCATAATCCGGGACATGCACTATATCTGTAATGGCGACGATACAGAAGAGGTCTATGACTTCCACAACGATCCAGCGGAGCAGAACAACCTCATACAGACACCTTGCGGTGTGGACGTAACTGCGCAGGCCAGAGATGTCCTCAAGCAGAAGATACCCTGATAAACATACCTTAAAGATTTCTTTACAAACGGTGGATACAAAACCAGTTCAGTTAGAAAATGTGAGTGCCGGAGCCAGATCAATTCGTAATCGTTTTCTACAAATTATTTTTTCCATTATAGGAACATCTTTCTTTGTCTGGGCATATTTAAGTCCTCGATTTCGTGATGCCGAGGGATTTCTTGAGGGAGGTTTCTGCCTGCCGTTTTCTATAGGTATAGCCCTAATCATATTCGGATTGGGTATAACCGGAAGATTTAGACAATCTGTTTCCTGGTTCGCACTGGCTCTTGTAGGGCAGGCTGCGACATTGCAGATGATTGAAGCCGGAACGCATGTCAGATATCAGCACTATAGATCTTTTTATAGCCTGCTGACAGACATTCATCCGGTTCTTATAATTTACTTTGCAGTACAAACCGCACTTGTACTTGCAGGACTGAAAACTCGCTGGCAGACCATTCAAAGCTGGTTTGGCCGCAACTTCAGGATTTGGCAGCTTGTAGGCATTGCGCTGGTCTTTTTCCTTTCAAGTGCAACAGTTTCAAAGAGTATATCCAAATATATCACTGAACTTATTTTTGCTTCTTTCGTTCAAGCAGTAAATTTAGGAAACATAGTTTTAATGGCATGGGCTCTTCCTGAGGGAGTACTGGTTTCCTGGAAGCAGAGGCTGGGAAGATTCTTCAGCGAACCTACAAAGAAGAACTCAGGAGAATCAGCAAGTGTGGATCGATTTGCTGTAGTGGCAGCTTTGTGGGTGACAGTATTGGCAGTTGTTTTGAGCTTGTTTATCTATCAAAGGCATCCACACGTTCCTGATGAGGTCATGTATTTATATCAAGCCCGTTATCTGGCAAATGGGGACCTGACGGTGCCTGCCCCTCCTGTTCCCCAAGCCTTTAGCTTTTATATGATACCACATGAATCACACAGATGGTACTCCATATTCCCCCCGGGGTGGTCTGCAATGTTGGCTCTTGGCGTTCTTCTCGGAGTGCCTTGGCTCGTTAATCCCGTTTTAGCCGGACTGAACGTATTGCTTGCTAACCTCTTATTTCAGGAAATTACAAATCGTTATACAGCACGTATTGGTGTGTTATTATTGTGCATCTCGCCATGGTTCATTTTTATGTCCATGAATTTCATGAGTCATACTTTTACCCTTACATGTGCTCTGGCCGCTGCGGTTGCGATATCCCGAGCCAGAAGAAGTGGCAAAACTGTGTGGGGATTATTCGGTGGTATCGCAACCGGCATGGTGAGTTTAATCAGGCCGCTGGATGGTCTTATCGTAGCGGGAATTCTTGGACTTTGGGCAATTGGTGTTGGCGGGCGAAGATTGAAGACCTCTTCTATTCTGGCGTTTGTTATTGGTACCATTGTGGTTGGAGCTGTTATACTTCCCTACAACAAACAAATCACAGGCGATCCAACCATTTTTCCTCTTACATCCTATTATGATGAATATTTTGGTCCCAATGCAAATGCGTTCGGTTTTGGTCCGGAGCGTGGACTTGGTTGGGCTATCGACCCATTTCCTGGCCATGGTGCGACCGATGCGCTAATCAATACCAACCTTAACATCTTTTCGGTAAATACTGAGTTGTTTGGCTGGAGCACAGGCTCCCTGATCATTGTTGCGCTGCTCTTTTTTTCGAGATCAATGCGAAGAGGCGACTACCTGATTATTATTATGATCGTTATCATCTCAGCTATTTATAGCCTGTATTGGTTCAGTGGAGGACCTGATTTTGGGGCGAGATACTGGTACTTAATGCTCATTCCGTTAGTAGGTCTTACGGTCAGAGCTGTTCAGATGCTTCAGGAAAAGTTTGAAACAGGGCAGAACCGTTCAACCATTAATGCAACACGTGTAATCATGGCAGTTCTGGCTTTGAGTGTGCTGACAGTCATTAATTTTCTGCCATGGCGGGCTATAGACAAATATCACCACTACCGGGGAATGCGGCCGGATATAAGGTACCTGGCCCAAAAGTATGAATTTGGGAAAAGTTTGGTACTGATTCGGGGCGATTATCCGGATTATCAATCAGCTTGGATATATAATCCCTTAGATCCTCAAGCAGATGTTCCCGTTTATGCATGGGATCTAAATCTGGATGTAAGGACCCAACTTCTTAAAGCATATCCCGACAGACCCGTGTGGATTATAAACGGCCCATCTATAACCAATGCCAATTTTAAAGTGGATAAAGGACCGATATCCGCTAATGACCTTGTGACAAAAAATAACATATAATCCGGCAAATCTTAATTTGAAAGATATAAACGAGTATGAACTTGCTGAAGCCCGAAAGGTTGCCCCCGTCTAATATGGAAGAAGCTTCGTTATCTTCTACCTTGCAGCGTCTTTTTCCAATATTGGCGATTACTGCCTTTGGTTTTATTCTTCGACTGGTTAAAGTTGATTCAAGTTTCTGGTACGATGAAGGTTATACTGGTTATCTGTCCACACAATCCCTTGGGGATTTGCTGCACTTCACAACCAAAGAAGATATTCAATCTCCATTGTACTACCTTACAGTTTGGTTCTGGGCACAAATCTTTCCAACAGACTGGGGTATCCGCCTTTTTTCAGTGCTGATAGGAGTCATTTCAATTCCTCTCCTTTATAGTCTGGCCAGTAAGATGTTCAATCGCCAGGTTGGATTGGTCGCTTCCGCTTTTCTGGCGTTGTCCCCATTTCACCTGAATTATTCGATAGAAGCTCGCCCTTACTCACTTTATATATTATTTGGAATTGCCGCTCTTTGGTTTTTGGTAATAGCACTTGAATCAAACAAGAACTTGAACGGATGGTGGTTGTGTTACTCATTTACGGCAACTTTAATGCTGTATATCCACCATATCGGAGCGATGGTTTTCATGGGGATGGTTGCATTCCATTTTTGTCTGATATGGCCTATGGACCGAAAGCGTTTCTTTCAATGGATTGGATTCAGCACGGTTCCTGTAGTGCTTTTTTTGCCCTGGATTTCTGTTGTGCTGTCCCAAATCGGTATGTCTAAGGATATTTTAAGATGGATACCTAAAACAAATCTGGCCACTTTTCTAAAGATGATGATACGGTATATTTACTTTCTTCCATATGACCGTCCAGGCCTGATAATTATTGCATTGTGGATTATGCCGCATCTTGTACTTTTAGGCTTGGCCCCGTTAATTTCAGAATCTGCCTCGAGAAAAAAAGTCATTGCTCTAACGGCTTTCGCTGTAGTTCCTATCACTGTTGTTACTATTTACAGCTGCTTTGTACAGCCTATCTTTGTTACCCGTTATTTAGCACCGGTAGTAATTACGCTAATGATTCTGCCGGCTATTCCTGTTGTATCATTGAAAAAGACCCGTTGGCATAGTGTCCTTGTCCTTATCACTGTCTTGGCACTAATACTTCCTTTCATTAATTGCTTGCACTATATCAAACTGCCAAGGACAGTGAACTGGAGGGGAGCGGCTAAGGAAATCAAGCAAAATATGAAAGATGATGATATTATACTTGTATTTCCGAAAGGTGCTCTATATGTTTTCAATTTCTATTTTCAGGACAACGAGGGTTCTGTGGTAAAGACAATAAATGATTCAGCAGATTTTAACTCCCTCGATTTTGAATTTCTTAAAGGCCGCCGCAGGTTATGGATTATTCGAAATCAAGTGTTAAATGGAGATGCAACACTCAAGGTAGTTAATTGGTTTGATCAGAAGTATAACATAATCATGAAGGACAACCAATTCAAATGGCTTGATATTATCCTGGTAAATCTTACTCCCAAATCCGAGCCTGCTATAAATGAATGAGGGGCTACCACAGGAAATGGGCAAGGGAAATCCTGCTTTTATTACTTTAATATCCGTACGATATAGCTAAAGCTATATTCTTTGTTTACCGATACTTATGATACTGAAGAATTGATACTACCGGTAAATATTTAATATTTATAATTGACTGATGATTATTGTTTTTTTTGACAATAACAAAATTATTCCAAACTTAATGAGTATATAGAACTATGAATCGAACCCTTTTTATTACCGGTTCAAGCGGATTTATCGGTAAGCACCTCCTTAGGCGTTTGCCCTTGAATCAATATGAACATATATACTGTTTGAGCCGCAACCAGACTGAGCTAACTAAGGAATTCTCCCAACGTGAGGACTTCCATTTCATTCAGGGAAACCTACTTGAGCCTGTCACTTATGAAAGCCAGCTTGCCGCTGCAGATACCGTCATTCACCTGGCTGCGGTGACAGGAAAGGCCAAACGGCAAGAGTACTTTGATGTTAATACGGATGGTACCGCCACACTTGTCGAGAAATGCAAAACACTTGGCGTCAAACATTTCCTGCACACAAGTACGATTGCAGTGAAGTACGCCAATGTTAAATACTACCATTATGCTCAATCGAAACAACTTGCCGAGGAGATCGTTCGAAACAGTGGTCTGGAATATGCCATCATTCGTCCAACAATCGTTCTGGCTAAGGATGCATCTATATGGCAATCACTTCTAGATATGGCTTCCAAGTCATTGATTATGATTCCCGGTAGCGGGCTTGTAAAGATTCAGCCCATCTATGTCGATGACCTTATAGACTGTATTTTGTATATTTTGTCAGAGCAGTTGTTTGAAAATAAGGCGCTGGACCTTGGTGGTCCTGAGGTCCTAACGTTCGAGTCGTTCCTGCGTCAGATTCACAGGGGGGGCAGTCAGAAAGAGCCTCGTGTAGTTCATCTTCCGCTGGGTCTGATGCGAGGTTGTCTTGGTTTCCTGGAGAAGTGCGTGGGTTCTGGCCTACCTGTCACTGCCGGTCAGTTATCAGCTTTTGGTAACGACGGGCTGGCGGATGATAATGGCGTCACTGGCCATCATCGTGAACAAATGAAAGGCGTGGAAGAGATAGTCAGGTTGTTAACGCATGAATAAAAAATCAATTACTAACGATGTGGTTCTGGACGCTGAGTGCAGTATGTTTTGTGCTTATCTCGTGGGGCAGGAACCTACTGAATATATTCGCCGACGATATTGTGAAGCGCACCACAAAACTGACCTGATTCATCAGGACCCTTCGAACTCTTTCGACAGTTTTATCATTCGGTTCGGGAAGGGGGGGGTTTTGTGCTCTCGGATGGCTGATGTTTACACACGCTGGTTCTATCGGCGTTCGGCGCTTCGTTCCAAACTTCTTCTATTGATGGCGATACTGGAATGTTCAAAATCAACTTACACTGTGTTCGAGGCGAGCAAATCTCACAGTAAAGTCAAATTCTGGTTTGGTCTGATGCTTCAGGGAATTCGTTGGATCTTATGTATAATAGCATCATTTGTATTCTTCTCCCTCTCTTATATCTTTGTCAAGTGTGGTGATATAATTGGAAAAACTTCGAGGGCAAGCATAGATGGATAAAAATATAGTCGTTGGATCAGGTGCGAGCGGTGTCCATTTTGCGCTTACCGCTTTGAAGAAGGGTTGTCCCGTCACCATGCTGGACATCGGGCGTGAGAAACCTCTCCCCATTTTACCTGAAGCCGATTTGAGCTTACTCAAAGAGCAATTAGATGATCCGGTCTGCTATTTGCTTGGTCCGAATTATGAATCGGTGACATTAGGAGATTCACAATCCGATTTCTACTCGTTTCCGCCGAGCAAACGCTACGTGTTCCAGCAGCCTCGGAAAATGAACTTCAAGAACAACGGTTTTGAGCCGGTGTTGTCTTTTGCAAGGGGAGGCTTAGGCGAGGCGTGGACGGGTGGAGTATATCCCTTTAATGATGAGGAATTTGTCGACTACCCATTTGGATACAAGGATATCAAGCCATTCTACGAAGAAGTCGCCGAACGAATTGGCATTGGTGGGGAAAGTGATGATCTGGCTCAGTTCATTCCTGTCCATAAGCATTTGATGCAGCCTTTACGTTTGGATATGCATTCTCAGGAATTGCTAAATGCTTATGCACGCCATAAAAGTACTCTCGTAAGAAAATACAAGTGCTATCTGGGCCGCTCGCGTGTAGCTGTGCTTAGTGAGGACAGATGTGATCGCTCAAAATGTGATTATACAGGACGTTGTATCTGGGGTTGCCCCGGAGGCGCTTTCTACACTCCATCGCTTACTTTGGCAGAGTGCATGAAGTTTCCGAACTTCACCTATATTCCTCAAATGTATGTGAGCCACTTTAAATGTGACAGCTCAGGCCGAGTTAAGAGTGTAACCGCACATTCGATTGATGGTGGTGCGCCCGAAGAATTCCAGGTGGACAAGCTGGTCTTAGCGGCCGGTCCTATTTGTACTGCCGAGATATTCCTGAAGTCAATACACAGGGACACTGGTGAGATAGCAGAACTCCATGGCCTAATGGACAACAGGCAAATCCTCATCCCGTTTGTGAATCTCAAGATGATTGGCAAGCCGTATGATCCTGACACTTACCAATTCCATCTGCTGGCTATGGGTTTGGAGGCAGACAATCCAAAGGATTATGTGCACGGACAGATAACATGTCTGACAACAGCTCTGGTACATCCGATAGTTCAGAAGATTCCGTTGGACCTGCGCACTGCGATTGACTTTTTCCGTAATACACGCTCTGGACTGGGTATCCTAAATCTCAACTTTGCTGATACGAGACGCCAGGGTAATATGATTACATTGGAAAAAGACTGTAATGGACAGACCTCACTCGTAATAAAGTACACAGCTCAGCCTGAAGAAAGTCGGGAAATGAGGCAGGCTTTTCGACATGCCAAGAAAGCACTGTTTCGACTTGGATGTATCGTCCCCCCAGGCACGTTCAGGGTACGGGCCAAGGGTGAAAGCGTTCATTATGCGGGCACCATGCCCATGTCAAAGAACAATGGTAAATACACCACTTCCGAATATTGCCAAAGCCACTATTTTGAAAATTTGTATATCGTCGATGGTTCCACCTTTCCCTTCCTTCCTGCCAAGAACATCACGTTCACATTAATGGCCAATGCAGTTCGCGTCGCTGAAGCTACTTTCTAATCTATCAAGTTTATATTGTGAGAACATGTTAGGTGCGATAGTCAAATGTAAAAGACTCGTTTCCTATGATGTGTTATTTTTATCGATTGTTTGTTAGATAGAGTCAAAGGATTTAAAAATGGGTTGGGAAGCTTTATTTTGTTTAGG
>JAVVFI010000020.1:0-25313 GCA_032250555.1 Sedimentisphaerales bacterium | reverse complement strand
AATTCGTATATTTTTTATAAGAAAGACTTTTATCATTTTCTTTCTATATACATGCTTTTTAAATCTCTTATTTCTTTATTATTTCCACATAGTTCCAAACAACAGTTAAACAAATATTTTCTTATAAAGAATATAAAGCAAATAACATTGCTACTCATGAAAAGTTTGATCCCATAAAATATACTGTTAAAAATCTTTATAAATAATAAATTCCTTGATTATAAGAACCACATAAAACAATTTAACAAAATATAGAATTATCATGCTCTATATTGCTTCACGCAAAAATACTTGATTACATATATTGACATGATCCATTGGGAATATTTTCATAGCAAGTTTATTTATTTACTGTCTTTTCCTTAGATCAATAAATGTTTCACGTGAAACTTTTTTGTATATTTAATATTTTTATCTGGCTTATTTTTGATTTTTCCTTTAAATATCCCGAAATAATATTTGTATTATCTTTTTTAAAATTAGAATAGATTATTATGCAAAACAATTTTTCTAAAACATATTTGATGAAGGAGCATTTATATGTCGAAAAAAGAAAAAACAAAACACCTTGGCAGGGGTCTTCAATCACTTCTTAGTCCCATAACCCATGTACGAGTAGAGCCAACAGAAGAAAATCCCATCCCCATAGATAGTCCTAACATGCCGCCTGATAAAGAGTTACATGATTCACTACAAGAACTTAGTATTGAATCTATATCGCCTAATCCCTATCAACCGCGAACAGTTTGGAATGACCAGGATTTAGCTGATTTAGCAGAATCTATCAAAGCAAATGGAGTTATCCAACCTATAATTGTCCGCCCTTCAGGCTCTAAATATCAATTAATAGCCGGAGAACGCAGGTTTCGTGCTGCTCAGTTAGCATCAATGACAACCATACCCGCCCTGGTTCGCTCTGCCAGCGACAAGCAATTGCTTGAATGGTCTTTAGTTGAGAACATACACAGAGTAGGCCTAAATCCAATTGAGCGGGCAAAAGCCTATCAAGATTATCTTAGCACATTCTCGCTGACACAGGCAAAAGCCGCCGAAAGACTTGGAGAAGATCGCTCTGTTGTAGCTAACTATCTGCGGTTATTAGACTTACCGCAGGAAATAAAACAAATGTTAACAGATAAGCAGTTATCCATGGGCCACGCACGGGCAATACTTGCATTGCCCACTGATGAGTTGCGCCGAAAGCTTGCTAATAGAGCATTAGTTAGCCGTCTTAGTGTCCGCGAGGTTGAAAGACTTGTACGCAGATATATAACAGGAACAAGTCAGGCAAAAACAACTATCCGAACAAAACCACCACACATTCTTGACCTGGAAAGGAAGCTAAGCAGCCAGCTTGCAACGAAGGTAAATATTAATACAAAAAAAAATGGCCAGAGAGGAAGGATAGTAATTGAATTTTACTCGCTTGATGAATTCGACAGCATCACAGAAAGAATAGGTCTTGCTTGCAGTGATGAGGGCTAAAAAATCATAAAATGTTATTTTTTTTTACATATAAATATAAAAACAAAACATTAAGCACCAAACTTATGTAATAATGTATAAAGAGTATGTTCTTTGCACATGTTTTGTTGATATATAACTAAACACAAAGATCACATTATTACTTTCAATTTTATCGAAGGACTTATTATGAAACGGATTATGACATTTTCTTTTATATTACTCTTTGCCTATTTTACCATCACTCCTATTAATGCTGCACAAAATGATATTATTGGTAAGCAAGCCCCTTCTTTCACGTTACTTGATTTGAATGGTAAAAAGGTTAGTTTATCAGATTACAAGGATAAGGTGGTTATACTTGATTTCTGGGCGACCTGGTGCCCTCCATGTATCAAAGAGATTCCTCATTTCATCGAGCTTTATAATGAATACAAGAATCAAGGACTTGTCATAGTTGGAATTTCCGTAGATCAAAAAGGCGTTGGTATTGTAAAATCATTTAATCGCAAGTATAAGATTAATTATCCAATACTAATGGCTGATAATCAGGTCTCAAGAAATTACGGTAATATTACAGGCATACCTACAACCTTCGTCATTGACCAGGCAGGAAAGATTCGACGCATGTATGTAGGTTATCGAGATAAGGCTGTTTTTGAAGAAGACATAAAACAATTTTTGCCGGTTGCCATCCCAGGACAGAAATCATCAGGAGTAGAGAATCACGAAATAGAAATTACACCAAACAAATACATCACAGAATTAAATACAATCGGTATGGCAGGGCGCTCTGAAATTAATAACGCAGCTCCTTACTACCAAAAAGCAATAGAGCTTTACGTTAATGAGCCGGATGAATTAAATGGAAAAACAAGGAGTTTGCCCGACGAGCTTTCAGCCCAGGAGCAAGCATTGTTAAGTAAATGGGTGCAGGATAACAGCAGTGCACTTAATCAATTACAGCTTGGAAGTAATAAACCATACTGCTGGTTTACAAAAAACGGCCCTACGCTTGACGTTAATCCATACTTACAGGAATTGGTAGAATTAGCTTTTGTTTTGCAGGCTCGTACTTTTCTGCAACCTGAAAACACTAATATTAATAGTATTATTGCAGATTTATTAACACTTTTCAAATTTGGAATACACATTTCATCAGGGCCAAATCTATCAGAAGAAAAAATGGTGGGATTTGCATTAAAGGGCTTATCTCTCAAAGCAGTGTTTTATATCCTCGATCAAGAATTGCTTAATTCAGCTTCGATGAAAAGTTTGGAGGATAGACTCAAGCAGCTTGCAACAAATCAAAATGAAGCATTTGATATCCGAGGGGACAAAATTAATATGCAGGAAAAAGTGGAAACAACTTACACAAATCTCAAAGGGTATCTAAAAAGCACACTTGAGTACTGTGACATGGTTGCGGCAAGAACTCCCTGGAAATTGAAAAATGATAAAGCAATCCTTTCAGCTAATACAAATCCATGGATTGAGAATATTGCACCTGCCATTGCCAGATCAGTAGAAATCGAATATCGCAGCAGAACAGAGGTACAGGCCCTGATAACAACCCTTGCCATCTTAAGATACAACAATGAAAATAACAGGTATCCTGCATCGCTCTCAGAGCTTAAATCAGCCGGCTATCTTAATGAGCTGCCGAAAGATCCATTCAGTGATAAATCCCTTGTCTATAGGAAGACAGAAGAAGGTTTTATACTATACAGCTTAGGGGGCGATTTCGATGACGATGGAGGCCAGCAAAGTAAATGGGGCCTAGAAGAGGAAAACGGTGATCAGGTCTTCTGGCCTATCCAAAATACTCCGTAAATGAAATGGCAAAAAAACATGAATTTCTATAATTTTCATTAGATTTTCATCATTTTTGTGTATAATTATAGTAATAAGTGTTTATTCGTACCCGTTTTGGTTGGTTGATAGAGTAATTTTTAATAAGGATTAATTACTACTGTTTTATGTTCATCCTATTTTGGAGGATATATTATGAAACGTTTCTTTATTTCTATGTTGGTTTTAGTTTTACTCACCTCTGTCACCAGTATTTCCAAAGGCGAAAGCGAAGAGTCTGATAAAACAATACACGATGCAGTAGTTACCGGTGATATCGACCAGGTAAAGTCGCTGCTTGCAAAGGGCACAGATATAAATTTAAAGAACAGAATGAGCTGGACACCACTGCATGCAGCGGTACAGAGCCGCCAAAAGGAAATTATTGAACTGCTCGTAAGCAAAGGTGCCGATCTGAATGCAATAAACAATCGCCAGCAGACACCCCTTCACGTCGCTGTCAACACTCGTCAAAAAGAGATAGTGGAGCTTTTGATTTCAAAAGGTGCCGATATCAATATTCAAGCCGGCGGTGATAACGCACTGACATTTGCCAGAAGAATCAGGGATACGGAAATCGAAGAATTCCTTACTAAAAACGGCGCCAAGGAGCCGGACCCCGTAGATATTATGGGTGACAGATATTACCCGGAAGGAGCAAGTCAGCAGCAGGCAAGCGCCCCCGCCAGAAGCACAAGAGGCTCATCAAGATATACAAGAAGCTCCAGGGCCGCCGTTCAACCTGTCCAGGTGGATTTACTCGCCGATCCGAACGAGATTAAAGCCAGGATCAAAACCTTCGCCGGACTTCAAAAGGCATTGGACGATGTCGCCGCTAAAAGCAACAATGAAACTCGTCAATGGGAGCAGACAAGATACGATAACAGAACAATGCTGGTAAGAAACGTTCAAACACAGTTTGAAGAAGAGATGAAATTCCTAAATAAGGTTTCTGTTAGTGAAAAAGCGACAAAAACAACACAGGCAATTGCCGATGTAGTAAAATTAAGAGAGGAACGTTTCAAAGCAACCAGCAAAGAGCTTATGGTTCTCAAAAGAGAGGAAATGCAAACACAACGAACGTCAACTCGCACTCGCGGTCGAGTTCGAACTTCAACCAGAGGGTCAACAAGAGGAGGATACGGTGCACAAAGCGAACAATACGATAGCTCTGGCGGCTACGGTAGAGGTTCTTCCGACCCTTACGGTGGTCGCGGCGGCACTTCGACCAGAACGGGCAGACAGCCCGCAACAAGACCGCCATCTCAGCAGGAAGCGCAGCCGGTTGATATGGAAGCTGAAAATGAAACACGCCAATGGCTGCAGGCAAGCTTTGACGACAAATCAGACCTTGCCGGTGCTGTGAACGATCAAATCCAGTCAGAGTTTGCTTCCATAAGAAATGTTGCTGTTGAAGAAAAAGCGAAAAAGACAACAGCAGCAATTGACGGGCTGTTACTGGCCCGAAAAATACGTCTTGATGCCTTTCTACTTAAAATGGAAGATATAAAACTACGTGAGCAAGCCCAGGAATCCCGCGCTCGCGGAGGATATCAACAAGATAGCCGATACAACATGGGAGGCGCAACAAGAGGAGGCATGAGAGGAAGTACAAGAGGTGGCACAACAGGGACTCAACAGAATACCCGCCGTCGGCGCTGACAAGGATGTCAAAACAATTATCTTCAAAAGTAGCGATAGTAACCGGTGCCAGCAGGGGGATTGGCAGAGCCATAAGTATAGCATTGGCGCATGAGGCCGCAACGGTTGTCTTAGCTGCACGCTCTACAGAGAAATTGCAGGAGACCGCTGAGCAGGTGACCAAAGCAGGTGGAAAGCCCGAGATTGTCGTTACTGAGCTGACTGAAGAAGAATCAATCAAAAACCTCGTTAAAACAACTCAAAAAAAATTCAACCGGCTCGATATCCTCATCAACAACGCAGGAGTCACTCACTCGGCAAAATTAGAACAGACCGCCACCGAAGACTGGCAGCGCTGTATCAACGTAAATGCACGTGCTCCTTTTATCCTTTGCAGAGAAGCCCTGCCCCTGTTAAAAAAAACACAAGCTGGACACATCATTAACATTGCGTCGGTCGTAGGAGTGAAGGGTTATCCGCTTCAAAGTGCATATACATCCTCCAAACATGCCCTTCGCGGGATGACGATATCTTTGGCTGAGGAGCTTAAAGGCTCTAACATCCGTGTGCATTTATTATGTCCCGGCGGTGTGAATACCGATATGGTAGGTTCGGTTCGGCCGGATATTAAAAAGGATGAACTGATGCAACCGGAAGAAATTGCCGAATTGGTTCTCTACCTTGTTACACATAAAGGCAATGCCGTCATCGATGAGCTGCACATTCGAAGAGCTACCTCAACACCGTGGTTTTAGTCGGAAATAACTATGAGAGCTGTTATACAACGAGTCTTGCAGGCCGAGGTTACAGTAGAAGGCGGGCAAGTCGGCAAAATAGAAAAGGGCCTGCTGGTTTATCTTGGCATTGGTAAAGAAGACACCGCAAAGGACGCCCAGTTTATGGCCGACAAGCTGGTGAATCTGCGTATCTTCGCGGACGAAGCCGGCAAGATGAATCTAAGCGTACAGGACGTTGACGGTGCGATTTTGCTGGTCAGCAATTTTACTCTTCACGGCGATTGCCGAAAGGGTCGTCGCCCTGGCTTTGACGCCGCTGCCGATCCGAAACCGGCAAAGCAGCTTTACGAAAAAATTATTGAGCTGATTATCGAACAGGGCACAGCAGTTGAAAAAGGGGCATTCGGTGAGTATATGCACATCAGCAGCATCAACGACGGCCCTGTAACATTCTTACTTGACAGCAGTCGCTTATTCTAAATCTATCATTTATTTAGAACCTATGAAAGCCCATTCCAATCGACAGTTATAACAGTAATATTGTCGTAACCGCCCGCAGCATTAGCGGCATTAACAAGCACTTTGCAGACAGTCTTAGAATCAGGTTCATTTTGTAGAATCTCAGAGATATCCCGATCATCTATCATGTCTGTCAGACCATCAGTGCACAGAAGCAGCCGATCATTTTTCTTAAGAAGGAAAGAACGTACATACGGACGTGGTTTTTCTTTCATACCGATGTATGATGTTATCTGCCCCCGTGCCTCGTGGTTTTTGGCTTCTTCAGGTCCTATCAATCCCTCCATCACAAGGTCTGATACAACTGAATGATCACGCGTTATCTGTGAGAGCCGGCCTTTACGAAAAAGATATGCCCTGCTGTCGCCAAGGTTGGCCACAAAACAGCGTTTATTTCTCAGAAGGATTGTAACCAAAGTCGCACCCATATCCTTGAATCCGGTCTCGCTTGTACCTTCCAGCCACAACTGCCTGTTTTGTTCTTCAATAGACCTGCTTAGTAAAGACTTTATTGTCTTGATGCTGCCGACCTTCAACTTGTCAAGGCTGGTCTCAAGCATTACCGGCAAATCCTCGATTACAATTCTCGACGCAATTTCTCCTCCTCGATGTCCGCCCATTCCGTCCGATACAACAAACAAAGCCAACTGCGGCTCGGCCAGAAATGTGTCCTCATTTGCCTCTCTTACCTTACCTATATGAGTAGCTGCACCCCATGAAAGCGGTAAAGAAGGTTTTAGAGTATGTTCGAGATTTTCTGTCACCTGGAACTCCTTATTTTCCAAATTACTTAGCCTGTTAGATTTTGTTTACACCAGGGACAGCAACGCCAAAAAGTAGAATCTACAGACCACCCGCACCGACCGCATATTTCAGGAAAAGGCCGGAGATGCCAGGGCTGTCGGATTTTCCGATGGCACCAGGGGCAATACCGCATGAAACGAATGAGTTTTCCTTTGCAGTATTTACATTTTGCGTAATATCGGATACTGTTTTTTCTCTCGGAAGGGTGTGTCTCAAATCCCGAACCATAACACCATGGACAATAATGCCATTCGTTAGAAATACCCTTATGGCAGCGTGGACAAATCCGGTCGAACTGCGTGGTGGTATCGAAACGGTTTCGGTCGGTACCGCACCAGGGACAAAGCAGCATACTTTCCGATATCGGCTCGTTGCAATTGACACATCTAAAGACAGGATTCAAAACCTTACTGTACCGCTTTAAGAAAGCACCGCGTCGAATTTTACACCAATCTAATTTTTTATCTGTGTTTTTCAAAACAAAAGCTGTTTGCAGGTTTTTGGGGAGGGACTGGGACAACGCCGTTAGCATTTTTTCCGCATTTGCAAAACGTTTGGCAGGCTCAACCGTAAGTGACTGCTTCATAAATTTGACTATTGATAAATTAGTTCTCTCATGTAGTCGTTCATAACCTCTTGTCGGCCAGTGAAAAGGCCATCGGGGCAAAGTGCCCGTGATATATTCATAAAGTATCAACCCAACTGCAAAACAGTCGCTTCGGTATGTGGGGTAGCCGTAAGCCTGCTCTGGTGCGACATATCCTGGAGTCCCGAAATCTTCTATCGTCTTCATACGGCCTTTCAGCTTCATACAAATCCCGAAATCCCCAAGAACGGCCCGGCCGTTCGGGAAAAGAAATATATTACCGGGAGTGACATCACAATGTACCAGACGATTGCGATGGGCATAAGCAAGCCCTTCAAGGATCTGCATAATAATTGAGATTATTCGTCGCACAGACATGGGTCTGGAGCAATCATCCAGAGTGCCTGCCGAAATTTCAGTTGCCAATACCGCATGGTCATCAATAATATCTGCGTTTTTGACAGGCATTATATGAGGATGACGTAGTTTTGCAACGAGACGTATTTCACGCAATAATTTCTGGTTGTCACGCAAACCATTAAGACCCACAAGCGGTATCTTCAAAGCGACCCAGATACCCTCTACGCAGTCTCTTGCTTTCCAGACTTCGCAGGTTCCACCCTCACCAAGGCTTTTAACCAAACGATATTTACCCAACCGCTGGCCCTTAATCAGTCGCAAACCTGTTTTCTCAGGAGCTTTTTCTTTGTTTATAATCTCTAAATCAGCCATTTTTTCTTTTCTCTGTAAATGCTGAAATAACCGTTCGTATCGGTAATATTCTATCGGTAACATACGAGGCAGGGAAAAAGAAATTATCAGTTAATCAGTGATTTTTCAAAAATAAATAGCTCTTTTAGGTAGTAAAACGAGCTTTGAATGAATATTGAAGTCAGCAGCATTAATGACAGCCCAATAACCTTCCTGTTAGACAGCAGCAGACTCTTATCAAAACTAATAACATACAAATATCACTTGACGAATCGTCTCTATATTCATACACTTTCAAACTTGCTCAAGTGATATTATTCAGGAATCACAACAAATGGAAGAAGCTATCGCAAAAGCTGGTGCGTTGATTGAGGCGATGGAGTATATCCGTCAGTTCCGCGAGAAGATCGTGGTCGTTAAACTCGGCGGGAGCATCCTCGACGATACCGCTCTGCAAAAAAAGCTGCTGACCGATATCGCTTTTATGTCAACGGTCGGAATGCGTCCTATCATCGTTCATGGGGGCGGAAAGGCCATTACAAGAGCGATGAACAAAGTGGGCCTCGAGGCCGAATGGGTGCAGGGCCGTCGATACACGGATGCGCGAACGTTGACAATTGCAGAGCATACGCTTGTGTATGATATCAATACTCCCATGTGCGATATGCTCAATGAGTCGGGTTGTGAATCGATGGGAATGCATTCGCTGAGCAGTTGTGTATTATTTGCCGAGTTGCTAAGACTAACCGGCGAAGATGGCCGAAAGCTTGACCTCGGACTGGTCGGAAAAGTTACGAACGTAAACGGACAATTGCTAAAAAAACTTTGCTCAGACGGGACCATACCGGTCATTGCATCGGTTGCCAAAGATAAGGCCGGCGGAAAGCTTAATGTAAACGCCGACAGCGCAGCGGGTAAAGTCGCTGCCGAAGTTTGCGCTGAAAAGCTCGTCGTCGTAAGCGATACGCACGGAATACGAACCAATATCAACGACCCTGATAGTTGGGTTTCGAGCTTGAATGAAACTCAGATTAAGGAAATGATAGATGAAGGTATTATCACTGACGCAATGTTCCCGAAGGTCGAGGCCTGCCTGACAGCTCTGGACGCAGGTGTGAAAAAAGCACATATCATCGATGGGCGAATCGCCCATTCGCTGCTGCTCGAAATCTATACAGCTAAAGGTATCGGGACAGAAATAATCAGGAATTGAGAATTAGAAACAGTGCTTTCATCAATGAAGCACAATAGGTGAGATTCAAATTATGACTACACAGGAGACAATTGAATTGTTTAATAAATATGTTATCGCTAATTACGGTCGGCTGCCTCGCGTTATTGTCAAAGGTGAAGGTTGCTACATGTATGACGTCGATGGCAATAAGATACTGGATATGTTCCCCGGCTGGGCCGTCAGCGGGATAGGGCACTGTCATCCCAAAGTCGTTGAAACATTACGAAAACAGGCCGGCGAGCTTCTGCATATAGATAATACATTCTATTCAGAGCAGCAGGGTGAATTAGCAAAGCTATTAAGCGAGCGGGCCTTTGGCGGCAAGTGCTTCTTTTGCAACAGCGGCGCCGAGGCCAATGAGGCCGCATTGAAACTGGCACGTCTGCACACCTCGGAGGAGAAATATAAATTCATCACCGCCGAGGGCAGCTTTCACGGACGAACCTTCGCCACGGTTACCGCAACCGCTCAGCCTAAATATCACGAAGGCTTCCTGCCGTTGCTGCCGGGCTTTGTTTACGTACCGTTTAATGATATTTCAGCACTGGAATCGGCTTTCAGTGACGAAGTAGCGGCCGTTTTAGTTGAGCCTATTCAGGGTGAGGGTGGAATAAACGTTGCTACAGCTCAATACCTTCAGGCAATTCGCCGGCTCTGCGATGAAAAAGGTGCAGTGATGATTTTAGATGAGGTACAGACCGGAATGGGCAGAACCGGAAAATGGTTCGGATACCAGCATTTTGACGTCGAACCTGACATTATAACATTGGCAAAGGCCCTTGGCGGCGGTGTTGCCATAGGAGCCATGATGGCCAGGGAAGAAATAGCCGCCTCGCTGGTGCCCGGTAAACACGCTTCAACATTCGGCGGTAACTGTCTGGCCTGCGCCGCTGGTGTGTCGGTCATTAAAGCCATAGAAGAAGATAATCTTCTGAAAAATGCCGCTGAGCTGGGGCAATATATTAAAGAAAAGCTCGAACAGTTAAAACAAAAGCATTCTATTATTGACAGTGTCCGCGGTATCGGCCTGATGATTGGCGTTCAACTGAACGGCCCGGGCAAAGATATAGTTGATAAATGCCTGGAGATGGGTGTGCGGATAAACTGCACTAATAATACTGTTCTGCGGTTAATGCCCCCGATGATTGTCACTAAAGAACAAATAGACCAGGCGATTGATATTCTTGATACTGTTTTGAAGGATGGTGAATAATGAAACACTTTCTCTCCATAGAAGATTGCCCGAAGGACCAGCTCAGAGAGCTTCTGCGGTTAAGCGCCCGGCTAAAAAGTTTATATAGCTGCAAAGGCGAGGACTTATGTCTTAAGGGAAAAACTTTAATTATGCTTTTCGAGAAGCCGAGCCTGCGAACCAGAATCAGCTTCCAGGTAGCAATGTCAGACCTTGGCGGTATTGCGATCTACGTAAAACCAGAAGATATCGGCGGCATTGGCAAGCGCGAGCCGATTAAAGACATAGCAAGGGTTGCTAGCCGATACTCTACAGGTATAATGGCACGAACCTTCGAGCACAGCACCGTTACAGAGTTGGCCGAATATTCAACAGTCCCTGTAATAAATGCACTGACGGACTTCTCACATCCCTGCCAGGCGATGGCCGACGTATTAACTATCAGAGAACATTGCCAAGACGAAGAAGGCAAAAAAATTGCCTTTATCGGTGACGGTAATAATGTTGCCCGGTCGCTTGCCTTTGCCTGTGGAAAGCTGGGCATGAAAATGGTCATTGCCTCTCCGGCCGGTTACGAACTTGATGCCGAGTCAATAGAAAAGGCAAACCAGCTTTCAGCCGATTGTGTTCGTCAAACAAATGACCCTGGCACCGCGGTTCTTGACGCTGACATTATCT
Source organism: Sedimentisphaerales bacterium (assembly GCA_032250555.1). GTDB lineage: Bacteria > Planctomycetota > Phycisphaerae > Sedimentisphaerales > Anaerobacaceae > NIOZ-UU13. The sequence continues at coordinate 13,896 of JAVVFI010000020.1, read as the reverse complement.
ATACTGATACATGGGTTAGTATGGGCCAGGAGGATGAAAAGCAAAAACGTCAGGCCGATTTCGCGGCTTTTCAGGTCAACGCCGAATTAGTCAAGTCCGCTCCGGCAAACGTCAAGATTATGCACTGTCTGCCGGCTTATCGTGGTCTTGAAATAACTGATGAAGTCGCCGAATCGCCCAATTCGATTATGTTCGACCAGGCCGAGAACCGCCTGCACTTCCAGCGGGCACTGCTGAAAAAACTCCTGAGCTAATAACACATAGTGCCAGAATTAACTCTTGGCATTTTTTGAAGTGGGGAAAGATTATGAATGAAAGCCTTGTACAATGGACGCTGTTGAACAATCTGGGTTTTCTGGGGAAATGTTTGAATTTCAGGATAGCATCCAAGATTGGGCAGGAGATTACCACTGACTTCGGGCGAATCGACTTCGTGGTTGAGGATGTTGGTAGGAATCAGTTGATTGTGGAGTTAGAGACTATACTCAACACCAAACCCAAATTAGATTATTGCTTCAGCCAAGTAACAAGCTACAAAAATGTTAAATTCTCGGTCAGAACTATTTATTGCATATTATATGCTGTGGAAACTCCGTATCGCAACAGACAGATAGTCAAGGACTTTGGCGACAAAAACGATGTTCTAACTCGCACGTACTCAGTAGATAAAGTAAAAGGACTATACGCCCAAACTGTAGAAAGACTGAGTCTAAGCTTTGGGTTAGCTTTACCTGAACCAAAGAACTACACGATTTGTTTTCTAAGATGGTTGAATAAAATATTGAAGCCCTTTTCAGATTTTAGTCGAGTAACGCTCACAAAGGAGGAACTAGCCAAATACTTTACTTCTTATAAGACAACCAATTTTAAATGTTATTTGAGATTAGCCTTAGATTTTGAGATGGTCGAAACACATGGAGAGCGCTATAGAATAACCACAAATGGGCGAGAATACATAAGAAATTTCAATCCTTATGTTTTCAGTTCTCTCCCGAGACAACTTCCCTCGATTGATTTAATGAATGAGCAAAAACGGTTGTTGCTCAAAGTTCTTACCAACAGTAACTGGACTGTTCATAAAGTAAACATCTATTGGTTCCTGAGATTCATCGAGGTTACAAATGGGCAATGGATACCAAATATGAAAGATTTCGCCCAGGATAAGCTGGATTTGGTAAACAGTCTTTTTGGAGTTTCCTACAAAAAACGTACCATGTTTGAACTGCTTAATTTTACATATAACTTCTGTTCAGAGTTGGGATTAGTAGAGAGAATAAAATCGGGTGGGAGATACGACAGAATTTATCTGACACCTTTGGGAGTGGAAGTCAACAACATTTTCAGTCTCGACCTGCATGCCAAGAAAAGCAGGCTTAACCTCAACTTTAAATATCTGGAATAATGGACGACGAATATTTACCAAATTATATCAAAGAATACTATGAAGTCTTTGACAGATTCACATTTGATTATCTGTTCAAGAGACTCTTAGCTGATGGTTATGACAACGAAGAGGCAAAAGACATAATAGTGTATAACTGCGCTCTGAGCACATTAGTCATGCAAGAGAGGTTACACAACGAGTATTATTTGGAAATATTCGTAAATGATGTGATCGCTCCCGATCTTCTGGATATGTACAGAGAGGAATTTAATAAGGCTGTGTTTAACAAAAATTAGGGTGATTTTCTTCCATATCTTATGTTCGATAAGAAAAAAATTCTTGTTGCCACTACTAACATCGGCAAGATTGCTGAACTGAAAGCTATGCTCGGTTTGGATGCTCAGTGGCTTGACCTGTCATATTACCCTGAAATCGATGAAATTGTAGAGGACGGCCAGACGTTCATCGAGAATGCCTGTAAAAAAGCAATCGGTTATGCCAGGGCCACAGGTCAGTGGACAATCGCCGATGACTCCGGCCTGGAAATCGATGCGCTCGGCGGTGAGCCGGGGGTGAAATCAGCACGTTACTCCGGCGACAAAACAGTAAACGATGATGGTACTCTAATAGACCATCGAAACATTGCAAAGGTTCTGGAACTTCTTCAAGACGTTCCGCAGGAAAAAAGGACGGCCAGATTCTTTTGTTCTCTGGCTCTGGCAAGCCCTGAACAAATCCTGATTGAAACCGAGGGAACACTGGAAGGTCTGATAACTAAAAAAGAAATCGGAAATAATGGTTTTGGTTACGACCCGATTTTTTTCGTGCCGAACCTGAATAAAACCGTCGCTCAGCTAACCTCCGAAGAGAAAAACGCTATTTCGCACCGAGGTAATGCAATCAGAAAATTAAAGCCAATGCTTGAAAAACTCCTGAAAAACAGCTAAATATCAAAACTTCTGGAAAGTAGCTTGATATAAGCATTTCATTGCGTGTATTATAGGACTTGCAACATTATAAAGCCGACGCCGGTGAAGGCGAAGCATTAAATGTCTTTAAAAAGGATAAAATATGAGCAGTATAAATCGCAGAAGTTTCCTGAGAAATTCTTTTGCCGCCGCAACTTCAATGGCTTTGGCTCAGGGATGTGTACAGGCTGACCAGGCAAATAATCGTAGAAACCGGAGAAACAATCGACCCAACGTGGTAGTTATAATGACAGATGACCAGCGATGGGACTGTATGAGCTGCGAAGGGCATCCGTTTTTGAAAACACCTAACATGGATCGCATCGCCGCTGAAGGCGCACGTTTTGCCAATATGTTCGTTACCACATCGCTCTGCTCTCCAAGCCGGGCATCTTTTCTATCAGGGCTTTACGCTCATACTCACAAAGTAACAAACAACTTCACCGATTATCCCGCCGACTTAGCCAGCTATCCGCTCCACCTGCAGCAAAGCGGGTACCAGACAGCCTACATAGGTAAATGGCACATGGGCGAACAAAGCGACGAGCGCCGCCCGGGATTCGACTACTGGATTACTCACAAGGGGCAGGGTAATTACTATGACACAACTTTTAATGTTAACGGCGAAAGAATGGTCAAAAAAGGTTACTACACCCATCGAGTAACTGATATGGCAATCGATTGGCTCAAGCAGGACCACAACAAGCCATACCTCTTAATAATAGGCCATAAAGCACCACACACGCCGTTTACACCGGAAAAGAAATACGAGAATATCTACGATGATGTGAAGATAAACTACCCTGAGACAGCTTTTAACCTCGAAAGCAAACCTAAGTGGGTCAAAGAGCGGCTGAACACATGGCATGGTATATACGGCCCGATTTTCGGCTTTCGCAAAGACTTTCCTGACACCCGACCCGAAAGCGTATTGAAATTCGCCGAGTTTGTCCGGGCATATACAGCAACTATTAAATCAATAGATGACAGCATCGGCAGGGTGTACAAGACACTGAAAGACCTTGGTCAGTTGGATAACACCCTGCTCGTATTCACCAGTGACAACGGTTTCTTTTTGGGCGAACATGGAATGACTGATAAGCGAACAATGCACGAAGCAAGCATTCGGGTGCCGCTGTTAGTCAGATACCCCCGCCTTATAAAGCCGGGCACAATCATCAGCAATATGGTAATGAACGTTGATCTTGCACCGAGTATTCTCGATATCTGCCGAGCCAAACCACTTAAGAATATCCACGGAAAATCGTGGAAGAAGCTTCTTGCCGGCCGAACACGCGGCTGGCGAAAGTCGTTATATTACTCATATAATTATGAAAAACAATTTCCATATACACCAAATGTGCGAGGTGTAAGAACGGACCAGTGGAAATATGTTCATTATCCGAACGGCGACAATAAACCGGATCAGTACAAAGCAGAATTATATAATCTGAAGAACGACCCGCTCGAAACCAACAATCTGATAGACGAACCAAAATATGCCGATAAAGTCAGTGAGCTGAAAGACGAACTTCACCGACTGATGGCCCAGACAGGAGCATTGCCGGATAAAATGCCGTTATATTTAGGGATTAAAGCAGAACTACCGGATGAAAAGATTAGATAAGGCCCAAAGAGAATAGCGATATTTAACGCTCTGGACTCTGTTTTCAGCGAACATATTCGTTTTCTCTTGACATTTCCGCAGTTCATCTATATTTGTCCTTTATTAAATATTGTTGTGGAAATCACCGATAACTGATTCATGTTGACTGAATCGTAACTATTAGCAGCAATCGACTAAGCTTTATTATGGCAAAATCAAGTGTATCCAAAAAATCATTAGTAATTGTCGAATCGCCCGCAAAGGCAAAGACAATAAACAGGTATCTCGGCCCGGATTTTGATGTGCATGCTTCGATGGGACATGTGAGGGACTTGCCGTCAAAGGGCCTTAATGTTGATATAGAGAATGATTTCGAGCCGACTTATGATATATTACCCGGCAAGAAACGCACAGTAACATCATTAAAAGCCGCTGCGAAAAAATGCGACAAACTGTATCTGGCTACCGACCTTGACCGAGAGGGCGAAGCAATCGCCTGGCACCTCGCACAAATTCTCGGTATACCCGAGGACAAAACCTACCGCGTGATATTCAATGCCATAACCAAAACAACTATCAAACGTGCCTTTGACGATCCGGGCAAACTTAATATGGACAAGGTCATGGCTCAACAGGCCAGACGCATCCTCGACAGAATCGTCGGCTATCAGATAAGCCCATTGCTGTGGAAAAAAGTAACCCGAGGTTTGTCCGCAGGCCGTGTCCAGTCCGTAGCGGTTAAGATAATCGTTCTCAAAGAAAGAGAAATTCAGCAGTTCAAGCCAGACGAATACTGGCTTATACCCGCTGTGTTTACAACCGACCTGAATAGCAACTATACCCAGGAATGGCTCGATTTTATTACACCGGAAACCGAAGACGACAAACCACCCTCGATTGCCACGCAGAATAAATGGCTTAAAAGGCACAATGCTATTAAGGCCGAGATGTACAAGGTTAATGGCGAAAAGTTCGATGCCACCAATCAGGAGCAGGCCGTTCGAATATTTGATGCCATGAAGGATGCGGAGTTTAAGATTGCCGATATAGAAAAGAAGGAATCGGTTTCGCGCCCTTCGGCTCCTTTTATAACCTCGACTTTACAGCAGGCCGCTGCAAACCGCTTAGGCTTCACTGCTAAAAAAACTATGGCAATGGCCCAGCAGCTATACGAAGGTATTGATTTAGGCTCGATGGGTTCACTTGGTCTTATTACATATATGAGAACCGACAGCACTCACCTGTCGGACGAGGCTATTAAAGAGGTGCGAAATTACATCAATATGCATCTCGGCGAGAGCTACCTTCCCGCCAAACCAAAAGTTTACGCTTCAAAAAAAGCAGCCCAGCAGGCCCATGAAGCTATCCGCCCGACCGACGTTGACCTAACACCTAACGATATAAGGCCGTTTCTCAGCGACCAGCAGTTCAAACTCTATGATTTGGTTTGGCGACGATTTGTAGCCAGCCAGATGGAACCGGCCAAATGGGACATAACAAACCTGAATATCTCGGCCCAGACCTCGGTGGGTGAATGCCGCTATAAAAGCGCCGGACGAGTCCTCGTATTCGACGGCTTTACGAAAATATGGACGACCACATCAAATGATCAGCAGCTACCATCGGTCGAGGTCGGCCAACAATTACAGCCAATCGACATCAAGGCCGAGCAGCATTTCACAAAACCACCGGCTCGATATACCGAAGCATCTTTGGTAAAAGCCCTCGAAAAAGAAGGTGTCGGCAGACCAAGTACTTATGCCACGATTATATCCACAATACAGGACAGGAGCTACGTCGAGAAACAGGACAAAAGATTCTTCGCTACCGATATCGGTGAAGTCGTCACCGAAAAACTTAGCGAATACTTCCCGAAGATAATGGATATTGCTTTCACCCGCTATATGGAAGAGCAGCTTGATAAGATTGAAGACAATCAAGCGGATTGGCTCGGTGTTCTTAAAGATTTCTATGGCCCGTTCAAGCAAAATCTTGAGACGGCGCAGGCGGAAATGAAACACGCCAAAGCCGAAATGACCCCCAGTGAATATAAATGCCCGGATTGCGGCCAGCAGCTTTCATACAGATTCGGCAAAAACGGTAAGTTTTTGAGTTGCTCGACATATCCGGAGTGCAAATTCGCCTGTCCCTGCGATAAAGAAGGTAAGATGCTTGAAGAAAAAGTAACTGACCATAAATGCCCTCAATGTAGTAAGCCGATGGTGCATAAAAACGGCCGATTCGGCCCATTCCTCGGATGCAGCGGCTATCCGGAGTGCAAAACAACGCTCAAAATTGACAAAGAAGGCAATGTCCTGCCGCCGAAACCGCCGCCGGAATCCACAGGTGTAAAATGTTACAAATGTAAAGACGGCGAACTGGTAATCAGGCAAAGCAAAAAAGGACCCTTCATGGGTTGCGGCAGATTCCCGAAGTGCAGAACCATAATCAGCATCAAACAACTTGACCATCTAAAGGAGTTGCAGGCAGCCGGCAAATGGCCGCCAGAAACGTGGGAAGAAGCCGACGAAATCCTGGGAAGAAAAAAAGCAAGAGAGCGCATAAAAGTCAAAAAATAGCGTCCAAAATAATGCTTTGCTTGTAATCATCACCCAAAGCCATAAAAAGGAAAACCCCGTTGGAAACCTTCCCTTTTCCAAATTGGGAATCTCTGTTTCTAACGGGGTTTGCCCATTGTACTGCAAAATTCTACCAGTCAAGCGGTATTGGTGCTCCACTCGGCCAGCTTAATATAAAAGTATTGCCGGCCGGATATGCCGTGACCTGCTCGACGTGCCCGTCAACAAACACTGCATTGGCGTAGCCCTCATTTATTTTCGCGGTCGAAACGTTGTGGAAGGTAGCGAAGTGGTCCTGTCCTGTGCCCGGTGTGCCGCGTAAATTGTTGTCATTGATTTGGGCACTTTGAAGTTCAGGAATAGACCATGAATTCTCCTCAGAGTAGTTCATCACACGTGATGGATTTTTCACCTGGGATTCATTCCGAACTTTCTCCATGTTGGTACGATATTGAGCGGGTACCGCATTCCATGCATCACCGTTCAGGTAGGAATTCATACAGTAACCATATTGAGGTTCGACGGGAATTGGATTGCCCCCGCAACCGCAGCCCATCATTTTGGAAATAACGGCAAAGTCGGGACACAGATGAATATCCTTGTCCTTCAGATAAGGCCACATCGCACCGCCCCCGTCGGGTTTATTGGTCATATTATTTGCCTCATCATGCCATCGGTGACTCCTGCCGCCGTCTTTGTAGAGCCAGGTGAATGAATAAGGAAATTGACCATCCTCGTCATCCAGGTACATTCTCGTTGCCAGGCCGTACTGACTGAGGTTTTTTCTACAGAGAATTGTGCTGGCCTGTCTTTTTACACGCTGCAGGGCCGGCATCAATATTGCCATCAATATCGCTATTATTGCGATCACCACCAGAAGCTCAATCAATGTAAAACCTTTTCGTTTGTTCATAAGGCCTCCTATCTTTAGAATTCTCTCTTTAAAATTCTTTGAAATTTCTCATCCATGCAGGCCAGTCACTTGCAACAGCACCCCCGGCTTGTGTCCATGGGCCCTGAGTATCGAAGTTGCGGTGCCAGTTAAGCGTCCATATCTCTTTCAGGCCGACCTTTCTTACATTAAGATCCACGAATACGGTATTTATATAACCCTTGTGTCTGTTAATGCATACTAAGTGCATTTCATTCGGCAGCACAACAAGGCCGTCAATATCAGGCGGGCCCTGTGTATGGCTTGGGTAGGTATCCCATACTACACAGTCAAAAAACAAAGGTATGTTGTTTGCCTTTTTTTGATCTCGAGTTCTCCAGCAGTTGTCATCTTCACGGTCACTAAGCCATTCATCCATTCCATAACTGCCGTAATCTTCACCAGGCTTGCCCTCAAAGTCTGTCCAGCCTCCTCCCCCGGTTGTCCATCGCCATGCACCAAAAGGAACTCTGCCCCCATCAGTATAAGGTTTTGTTGCAGTTGGACATAAAGTCAATTTACCACGGTCCTTGTAAAAAGGCCGTAACTTGTCGGGCCAGTCCCCGGATGCTCCGGCACCGCTGGGAAACCTCCCGCCGGAATCCTCGAGATACATATGCCAGCAGTATGACCATTGTTTGATGTTCGACATGCAGGCGACAGCTTGAGCCTGTTTCTTGACACGCTGCAAAGCAGGCATTAATATCGCCATCAATAAAGCGACGATGGCAATCACCACCAGGAGCTCTATTAACGTAAATCCGCTTCGATTTCGCATAAAAGCTCTCCTTCTTTTTTGAGAAGGCTCTTCCAAACCGACATCCTATTTAAATTCGTATATATTTAACCAATAAATCGGTTTTTAATAATTATATCATAAATAATTGCAAAACAACCAGAAAAATGTATAATAATTAGAATATTTAAAACCATATTTTACTGAGAACCGGGCAAAAATGGACAAAAAAAAACAAATAGAAACACAACCGCTCGAAATAGTCGAGCCGATAGGCAAAAGAGTCCTGATTCGTAAAGACGAGGATAAAAAACAGACCAAAGGCGGCATTCAACTACCCGACAATATAGAAATACCCACGATTACCGGCAGAATCATAACTATTTCCGCTGAGGTTGAAAACTCACCGGATATTCCACTGCGTCAATACGATAAAGTCCTGTTCAATCCCAAAGGTGCCATCCCAGTCGATTTCGAAGGCGATAATCGCCTGTTCGTGGTAGATATCGAAAACGTCGTAGCAGTATTTAGAAAAGCATAAAACGATTCACAAATAATATTCGAGATATCTCGACTGTAACAACAAATCCTGGCATAACTCCCCAAATTCAAACTTGGCGCTTTGGCCGTATATAAGTATTCTATATTCAAAATGTTTCATAACTCGAATATAGATATATTTGAATAGGAAACTTTTAACATGAAGGGAGACTCTAAATACTTTCTCAATGAACCTCAAGCAGTAAATTCATATTATTAGGAGACCGTTATGGAAGAAAACTCTCAACAACCCCCCGTCGCTACAGCACAAGCCCAGGCACCGGTGCAGTCGGTAGCACCTCATCGAGGTGTTCTTATTCTGGTCCTTGGAATACTTGGCATCGTATGCTGTTTTATCTGCGGCATCGTCGCCTGGGTGATGGGAAACAATGACATGCGCGAAATAGATGCAGGAAGAATGGATCCAACCGGCAGAGGACTTACCCAGGCAGGTAAGATTTGCGGTATGGTAGGTGTTATTCTTTCTATTGTCGCGATAGTAATGCAAGTAATATTTATGCTCTTGGGAATGGGAGCCGGGCTCCTCGATATGTAATGAAGATTGAGGTGGTTCAGGTTTGTCGTCGTCCGCCTTGGCCGCTATGGGCTGTATTGATAGTGCTGGGATGGATGGGACTTGGCGCAGTATCAGTATTGCTGATGGCTCATCTTGACAGGCCCGTGGTGCTTTGTCTTATCAAGCGGTGCACCGGAATTCCATGCCCGACATGCGGCTTTACACGCGGCTTATTGTCTCTGCTGCATGGCAACATTACTCAAGCCTGGCTTTACAATCCATTATTATTTTCAGTGTTAAGTCTATTCTTTACCGCCGCCGCTGCCCGGATTATTTTAGCCCGAAGCCTGCGGATTTATCTGACGAACACCGAACGCAAAATCGCATGGATTTTGTCCTTTGTATTATTATTTACCAATTGGGTATACGTCATCTTCTACGTCGGGTAAGATTTGACATTGGAGTTGTTCGCAATATTCTGCTATAATTCAAAACATCTGTCTGAACTGCGTTATTTCGGAAACTCAATATGGATAATAATGTGTTTTTAGAAACTACAAAAAAGCTTTTTTGCTTAGTGCTAATCCTTGTCTCAACATGCAGGATATTAGCTGCAGACCAAAAGCCCTGGGAGCAACTCAAACTAAGCTCTACCAGCTTGCCGGCTGCAACTATTTACTATGAAAAATCACTTGAAGAAAAACTGCCTGTCTTTGAAACCAGGTACAAGCAATTTCTTTCCGATACAAATATCGTAAAAAATATCGAAACCAAAAAGAAACAAATCATCGATGAAATCAATACAATCCTGGGCATAACTGAACCGGATATCGAAAAACAGGACAAAGTTTTGACAGAGCTTTTAGGTGCTTTTTCTATTAATAATTTGACCTTTTATATCGTCCTGCAGGATACGACAAAAGATTTTCTATTCTCCGGTGGAACACTTCCAAATTTCACTTATGATAAAACTGACGATACCGTAACCTACAATCCTGAATTCGTAACTACAAGTGAAGACGGACCTGATAAAAGTTTTGAGCTTGCCTTCCTTGTCGCTTCCGAGGAGACCTTTGAGGAAAATATCAGCCGGATTTTTCAAGTATTATACAAAGCTGTTGGCAGCGGCAACCTCTTCGTTGCAATTCACGAAGTTGTAGAATCGAGCTTACTAAATCGAGTCAAACCCACGGATTCATATTGGCGATGGTTCAGCGATGGTTTTGCAAACGCGATAACCTTCGAGATATTGAAAAAGTACGCCGGAGTTGAAATGGCAGAAGAATTCGCCAAAGCCTATTACATCAGTGACTATAAGGGATTGGAGAAAGAAATCAACCTGCGTTACTGGATGGGATTGAATTATTGTATTAAAACTCCACTGGAATATGAAAATGAATTGTCATTGGCACGATATGCTTATGCAACCCAGGAAGCGCAACGGCTGATCGAAAAACACGGCATTGAATGCGTTCGCAAGATAATCAATCAGATGCTCACAAAAAAAACCAGAACAGGCCCGGACATTCTGCAGGCTGTAAGTGAGGTTACCGGCGAAAACATGCAGCAGCGCTTCGGCCATTACCAAACCTTTGAAACCCGACAGGATGGATTGGCAAAATACGGCAGCTTGTTCAGTGCCGCATTAGAAAAAAAAGATTATGAACAAATGCTCGTTAATTTACTGCGCACTCTGGAATTGCAGGAAAACTTATTATCCCCGACTGGTCTGCAATGTTACAAAGAAATAGCCTTATTGCTGTTTAAGCTTGGACATGAACAGGCCGGCGATATTGCAATGCACAATTGCATAGAGCTTTTTAAAAATACCGGAGTATCCATGGCTCATCAGGCGGCGATGGAAGCGTTTATAATCTATGCTTTCAGTTGCAAAAATGCCGCAAAAGCCCGGGATGTTGCAGAAGAACTCTTGAAAAGCAAACCCAATCACTTGCTTGCTCTTACAGTTGAAATGGTTGTACACGCCGAAGCCGGAAGACTTTCTGAAGCTAAACAAATAGCAACAAAAGTTATCAATTTAGATAAAAACGAACAATCTCCTTCTCATAGAACCGCAATCCAAATCCTTGGGAAAGATGCGGATCAACAGAGTTCGGATAAAGAACCTTAAATATATGGAAATATTTTCATTGAATATGAACCTTCTTGACGTTTCTGTTGTAAATATAAAGGATTATGGCTAATAAAAAAGTAAATACCTGGTCGGCTAAAACAATAAGAACTTTCACTTCGGTATTACCAGTCTCTCAAAAGCGGAAAGGTCAATGTATAAGTTGCGGTGAATGCTGTAAACTGCCGAATGTCTGCTCCTTTCTAAAGTATAAGCCGGACGGTACTTCTTGCTGTTCCATCTATCCAATCAGACCTTTGAATTGCAGAAAATATCCTCGAACGGAATCTGAGTTTATAACTGAAGATACGTGCGGCCATAAGTTTGATTAAGATCTGTTTTTAGTTCTTCGTCTTATAAGAGCAAACAAACTGCCAAAGCCCAACAATACACAAGTGGCGGGCTCCGGTACCACTTCACTTTTCGGATACGCGGACTGGTATATTTTCGGTTTTACGCCCCCGGCAACACCACTTATGCTGCCGGCCTGCCCAAAGGTCATAGCAGGACTAATAAAACCGCTGCCTCCTCCTCCGCCGCCGCCGCCACCGCCGGAGGCGCCATTTTCCACGCCAGGTACACCATATCCGCCCTCCTCGAATACCGCGATTATGATTTTCGGTTTATCAAGATAGACAATTGTGCTGATTGCGGCCGGATCACTAACATCGCCAATCCAGTAAGCGAATTGGTAGCCTGGTTTTGGCGCCGCGGTTAAAGTAACCTCTGAATTCTGTTTATAATGATAAACACCCGGATCGGGAGTAATTGCGCCGCCTTTGTTAGGGGTCTGCTGAAGCAGAAGGGCAACATCAGAAGTTTGACAGTATGCGGGCGCGAACAGCCAGCCGGTAGTTATGGCAAGGACTGCTGTTAAAATTTTCCACCCAAAGAATGGTGACCCCCCCGGTTTCATCACACGCCCCCTTAGTGATAAAATCTATCTATGCATACAATTTACACTTGTTTTTTCAGGGTAAATTTGCACGCTTTATATAGTACTATTAAACCATATTTGAGTCAAAAAGTCAAGGCTTTTCTCGCTTTGGCAAGCTATTACAATCCTAAATTCATAATTAAGCAGGGATAATTAGCTCACTTTTTTAGCCTGTTTTTGAAGATTATTATAGGTCCTTTCGCACATATCGGGCTATATTGCGGATTGCCTGCCGCAAACGCTGCTCGTTTTCTACAAGAGCTATTCTCATATAATCCTCGCCCCCTTCGCCGAAAGCTCTGCCCGGAGCAATTGCAACTTCGGCATACTCCATAAGGTCCAGTGCGTAATCGATGCTGCCCTTGCCTTTGGAATGCTCCTTCGGCACTTTTGCCCAAACGAACATCGAGGCGCGCGGTTTTTCCACTTCCCAGCCGAGCCTTGTGAGGCCTTCACAAACCACATCCCGCCGGGACTGGTACTTTATGTTCTGGTCGATTATATCCTGCTCACAGTGCCGCATCGCAATAATGCTGGCTATCTGTATCGCCTGGAATATACCGTAATCGTAATAGCCCTTTATCGTTGCAAGATAATCAATCATATCTTTATTGCCGGCGACAAAGCCCGTTCGAAAGCCGGCCATATTGTACGGCTTGCTCATCGTGATAAATTCAACACCGATGTCTTTGGCGCCTTTTACCGAAAGTAAACTCGGCGCTTTATAACCATTAAAACAGGTCTCGCCATAAGCGAAGTCGTGAATAACCGCTACGCCGAACTTTTTTGCCAGTTCGACAACCGGCTCGAAAAATCCTTCATCGACAGTCATAGCGGTCGGATTATGCGGGTAATTGAGAATCAGCAGCTTTGGCTTTGGGTAGAGATTTTCAATTACCATTGCGACGTTGCTTATAAATTTTTCGTCGTTGCCCAAAGGCACGGATACGACATTGCCCCCTGCCAACGCCACGGCGTAATTGTGTATGGGAAAAGCCGGGTTTGGAACTACCGCTGTATCGCCCGGGCCCATCATTGCCAGGCACAAATGACTGAAGCCTTCTTTCGAGCCGATACATGCCAATACCTCGGTCTCAGGGTCAAGCTGTACGTTCCATTTACTCTGGTATTTCTTCGCTACTTCCCTTCGCAGATTAGTTACACCCTTCGATGCGCTGTAGCGGTGGTTTCGCGGGTCCTGGGCCGCTTCGCACATCTTGTCGATAACAATCTTCGGCGCCGGGTCGGATGGATTGCCCATACCCAGGTCAATGATGTCAACACCGGCCTGGCGTTTGGCGAGTTTGAGTGCGTTCAGCCGCCCGAAAAGATAGGGCGGGAGACGTTTTATTCTCTGGGCCGGCTCAATCAGCTTGTCGGTGATCCGTCTGTTAAAGTTATCATTTTCTAAATCATTCATAATGTTACCCCAAATATCATATATACAATCGGACAGTTTATCCTGAATGGATAAATATTCAAAGCGATTAATTGGCTTTGAATTGGGTTTGTTTTGGGTTAAATTGGCTTTGTTTTGGCTTAAATTGGGTTTGAATTGGCTTTGTTT
>JAVVFI010000209.1:0-9530 GCA_032250555.1 Sedimentisphaerales bacterium | reverse complement strand
GTTTGAACTTCACACCTTCTTCCTTTGCATTCTCGATCTCCTCTTTACGGGCAGGCATCTCGTCCTCGCCACGCCGGTATACAATAGTGACCTCCTCTGCACCCAGCCTTACGGCACACCTGGCAGAGTCCATAGCAACATTGCCGCCGCCGATAACGGCGACTTTCTTGGAAAGGGCGATAGGCGTATCGGCTCCGCTGCCAAAATCGTATGCCTTCATGAGATTTGCGCGTGTAAGATATTCGTTGGCGCTATACACACCGATCAGGGATTCACCTTCGATTCCCATAAACCTCGGCAGGCCTGCCCCAACACCGATATAGGCGGCGTCAAAACCATCTTCGGTTAGCAATTGCTCGAGAGTTCTCGTCCTGCCCACGATGAAATTATAGATGATTTTAACACCCATTTTGGCCAGGCCGTCAATTTCCTCCTGGACTATGGCTTTAGGGAGCCTGAATTCAGGGATTCCGTAAATCATTACGCCGCCAGGCTTATGAAAAGCCTCGAATATTGTAACATCATGGCCTGCCCTTCTGACATCAGCGGCCGTAACGATACCACCGGGACCGGAGCCGATTATGGCTACTTTCTTTCCGGTCTCAGCAGCAATGGCAGGGACAGAGTCGGAATTTTTATGCAGGTCGGCGACAAATCTTTCGAGCCTGCCGATTGAAACAGCTTTTGTAGGATCTTTGAATTTTTTCCCGACAGTGCATGTTTCCTGGCACTGGACTTCCTGTGGACAAACCCGCCCGCACACAGCCGGCAGCAAAGAATTTTCCTTTATAATATCAAGGGCTTCCTTATAGTTGCCTTCGGCTATGGCGGTAACAAAGTCTCTTATTCTGATTCTTACAGGACAGCCGTTAACGCAAGGGGCTTTTTTGCACTGGAGGCAGCGCAAAGCCTCTAATCGGGCGTGCGTTTCAGTATAGCCGGTTGCCACTTCGTTGACATTGCCTCTTCTGACGGCCGGGTCCTGCTCGGGCATGTCCTGCTGGGGTATATCGTATCTGTCGCTTGGTTTGAGTTTATCGGTTTTTTGCTTTTCTAAGAGCTGATCGAGAAGCTGCTGTCTTTCTTTGTCTGTCACTGTAAGTGTTCCCTAACAATTGCCGTGAAGAATCTGTTGTTTTGTAACTGTCAGATATTTTCAAGGTTCAATTTTACATTGGTGTTCTTTATATTGTTCGTGTGCCTTTGTTTCCTGCTCTTTATAGGCACTCAATCTTTTCATCATCAAGTCGAAGTTGACTTTGTGTCCGTCAAATTCAGGCCCGTCCACACAAACAAATTTTGGTTTATTATCGAATTCGATTCGGCAGCCGCCGCACATACCGGTCCCGTCAATCATAATAGTATTGAGTGATACTTGTGTCGGTATATCAAACTGCTTTGTTACATCGCAGCAAAACTTCATCATTATAGCCGGGCCGATGGCAAATACCTGGTCCGGCATTGGATTACGCTGGCATAGCTCTTTCAAGGGTTCGGTAACAAGGGCCTTTCGACCATAGGAACCGTCATCGGTTGTGATTATCAATTCGTCGCTTATCTGTGCGAATTCTTCTTCGAGGATGAGCAGCTCTTTATTTTTAGCTCCGAGGATGCTGACTATATGATTGCCTTCTTCTTTCAGGGCTTTTGCGATGGGCAGCAGGGGGGCATTGCCGATTCCACCGCCGACACATACGACGGTACCGAATTTTTCGAGATGTGTCGGCAAACCCAGAGGCCCTGCGACGTTGGTGATTTCGTCACCCTCCTGCAAATCAGCTAATTCGGCGGTGGTTTTCCCCAGACGCTGCCAGATAAGCCGGATAGTGCCCTTTTCCACATCTGCCCCGGCTATTGTCAGAGGGATACGTTCGCCGTATTCGTTATTTATGCTGATAATAACGAATTGACCCGCCTTCCTTGATTGAGCAACCAGCGGTGCCTCGATCTCAGCGGTAAAAACGTTCTCTGAAAGCTGTTTTTTAGATATTATTTTATGCGGCATTTTTTTGCTTCTTTCAGACTAAAATTCCCAAAAACCAAAATTATCGTATAGGCAGGCCTGTTTGTCAAGGATTATTGTAACACGTTGAAGTGAAAAAGGTGTGCTGAGAATTGATATTGCGGCTATCCGGAATTTATACCGGCGAGCAATTCAGTGCCTTATAATTGAATCTGATTATCAGGGGTGGCTTATTATTTTATTCGTACCAGCGTTGTGTTTCGAAGCGAACTAACTCGTCATTTACACTTGAATCTCTCAGCGAAGCATCATACATAAAGGCACCGGAATTTCTCATGTCAAAGGTTTCAGATACCCCTCGGCCTTAGTTCAGAAATTTCTTGCTGTCGTCTTTCGTTGGTGATCGTTAATTGGGCGATTTGCCTATACCTGGCTCTTACCCAAAAAAGAACTATGACTGAGATGATTAGTGTAAACACCGCAAATACTGTTAACACTACCATTAACCGCGTCTCGGCTGTGGCGGCAGCTTCCATTTGTTCAATCGGTGTCATTGCTAAAGAAATAATGTGCAGCCCTTTTATGATTATGCTTTCTGTTATTACATCGCACCCTTTCGATTCTATTAATTATGTGGCAGGGGGTTTCAAGTTAGTTTTCGCCTCCAACTGTGTCACCTCTATATGTTATTTTGTTTTAATAGGGGTAGTTATTATATCTTTGGTTGAAAACGTAGGACTGCCCTCATACCACCGCTCTATTACGAAGGATATTCCCTCATCCTCCATACTGACTTCTCTCAGCGCTTCATCATAATAGTAATTACCGCCGTTCTTGAATTCGAAGCTGCCGGCAACGATAGCACCATAAGCATCTCCGCCTGCGTATAGATCAATATGTGCATTTGGTGCATAGATGACTCCGGTCCATTCGTTCTTTGCCTTTATGTCGAGGTTCTGGCCGGCTCCGCCTGTACCGTATAATTCTAATGTCGTTGCATCCTTGGTGGGACTTTCTGTACCTATACTTGAACCGTTGCCGGTTATAATATCTCCATCTACGTAAAGTGTTAAAGTTGAATTGTCCTTTACGATAATCTCACATGCGTTGCCGAGATCGATATCTCCGGTGATATACAGGACAACATCTCCGCCATCGATTTCCAATATTCCCGCATCTTTGCTTGATGCCAGGCTAATGTTGCTGTACTGGCCGCTGTCCGCTGGAGTAAGTGTTATCGTTGCACTCTTTGCTGCGATATCAGTCATCTTATCTATTAGTGTCGCCGGAGGTGTTATTGTTGGTAATGGATCATTTTCTGTTCCTCCAAGCTGATCTCCGGTTGTTGCGCCAAGGTCTTTTATGACAGTATCCGGATTACCTCCAAGCCCCACAAGAACATCACCATTTATATCCACACCACTATTGAGAACGACCATCGAGTCCGCAGTACTTTGGGTACCAATATTTACCTTGAATTCGGTATCCGATGGGTCTGCGGAATTGTATCCATCGATGACCGTGTTGGATTTCAAGACCAGACTCCCTTTCGTTAGAATCGCATGCTCGAATAATCCCTTCAATCCTAATGTTACATATACTGCTCTTACGGCATTATCGTCTTTTCCGACTGCCGCCATAATAAAGCCTTTGTTAAGATCACCTGTAACGTCATAAGTGTAAGTAGCATCACAATGGAGCAGATTTGTTTCTTTTGCCGTTGGCAAAGAGCCGCTTGACCAGGGTTTAACCGCCAGTTTTTGGTTCATTTGATATAGAGCCATTGCCAGCCCGGCATCGGCTGCACATCGAGCTATAATATCCGAAGTGGTTCGTGTGGAAAAGGTACGGCTGTTCAAACCCAAACTGAGCAGCCCTGTTCCCAATGCAAGCAGAATTACAACCGCAACTACGGCCAGCGGTATGGCTGAGCCTCGTTCTTTTGATTTTATAAGCTTTTTCATATTTACCTCCCTTTCTTTGTTAGGAGAAAATTTCGTTAGTTGTTTGTAGCTGCTGATGTGATAACTGTGTTTGTCTGTTTTCCATTATCAAGTTTAAGTACCATTTGAATGGATCGGCCGAACTGTTCGAATGTACAACTGGATACATTTTCACAGACAGTTTCAGTTGATAATGTTGACGTTGGATTTAGCTGGCCGTATTCAACATATAGCTTGCCACTGGCTGTATAGAAACGTGCATAGCGGTCGAGGGTAGTAGATGCATCAGTTGCATAGTAATAGACCTCGACCCAGCTGCCGGCGGGATCGATCAGGAATTTTTCTCTGCTTGCCTTACGCAGTACTGCATCCAACTTTCTCCGAGCAAAAAAACCGTCTCTAACGACGTCGGAATTAACACTGTTAAACATGTTGTTCCAGCCGCGTTGACCATCGACTAAGGCCATGCCGATTGCAAGTACGACAAAAATCATAATTACCGTAGCTGTGATCAGCTCTATAAGTGTAAAGCCTCGTGGGGCTGTTAATCTTTTTTTCATTATCCTCGTCTCCCTTAGCCGCTATAAGACATAGGTTGTGAACTGAAACATTTTATCAGCATCTTTAAGGCTGCTCTGTCCCAGCTCTCGCTGCGCCCAGCTTACAATGATATTCAAAGCCCTCAATCCCGTACTAACATCTTTCCAGGATAAAGTTACATAGAAGTTGACGTTATTCACGGTAACGGTATAGCTCCCTAAAAGGGTAAAATCTCCGGGTTCGGCTGGACCGCTGCTTGCTGTGATGGTCAGGTCTGAACTTAAAAATGCTACCGGGTCATATGTCGTTAAGCCGCCGAGTCCTCGCCAGTTTTCACAGAGCGTCAATCCGATTCTGGAGGCGGTTATCTTTGCCTCAGCTTTTCTTGCATCCATTGCCGAATAATATCTAAAATTAGAAGTTCCGATAAGTGCTGCTATCAGTATAGTCATCGCAATCATTATGCTGACTAATGAAAATCCGCTGCGACACCGATTTTTGCGTGTTTTAAGGACCATTTTATGTTCCTCACTTTTCAAAAAATCCGATTTATTAAGAAAGTTCTGTCTTTTTGCCCTCTGAGCTGTTTTGGAGAAATCAAGCACTTGATTATTATCAGACTATATAACTGAAAATCTCATATATGGCTGCTTTGACCTATTGTTATCTCACTACAAGGTAAGGTTTTAATCGACATAAACTGCCGTTAGGTTTACTTGAAAACCTTACTATTCAACTGCTGTTAATTATTAATCCCACCAGCCGTTTGAGCAAACGCTGTACAGTTCCCGCTTTAAAAAGTGCTGTAAAATAGAGATAAAACCACAAAAAACGACATTTCTAATGTGTTTTCTGAGGGCTTTGATCTTCAGAGGATTGTATTTCTTCCTGTTCCTGCTTGAGTGGAGGAACCATAGAACTGACTTTGGATGCAAATTCAGAAATTGTCAGAGGTGGCCCTTTTTGCTGTAAGGCTTGGTCGTTGTCGGCCTCGCTGGCAATAATGGCCTTTTGCACTGCCTGCTCGGCGGGTTCGTCTGTTAGGGCCCGCAGGTAAAGAGATGAGGAACCCTGCTGCTCTACCCAAACCAGCTTCTCTCGAATCAGTTCCAGAAGTGCAAGGAATAATCCGACCATTGCAAGGCGATTGTTTCTTGCCTCGAAAACACGCTCGAAAGTCAACGACCCTTCTGTTTGCAGCCGATGTAAAATTTCTATCTGATATAAATCAATGGGTGTATCATCTGTAATACGGCTGATGTCGCGGACTGTACCGGTGGCCTTGCATACCGAATCAAAGGCTTCGAGAAGGTCCCAGATGCTGACTTGTTCAATATCGACCTCAGGTTCAGCAGTCGGCATTAGCTGCTCGACAATACTGCCCGGACGACCGAAGCGTTCTTGTTGTTCGTCAGCGGCGGCATGAAGAAGATTCGCGGCGTCCTTGAACTTTTTGTACTCCAGAAGCTGACGGATAAGCTCTGCACGGGGATCATCCAGATCTTCTTCTCCGAGCTCACCGGACTCAGGATCTGCTTTCGGTAGAAGCATCGCGGATTTGATCTGCATCAATGTTGCCGCCATAACTAAAAAGTCGCCGGCAAGATCGATGTCAAGACTTTTGAGCATTTCGATATAGAGGATGTACTGGTCGGTTATTTTGGCGATAGAAATATCGTAAATGTCCACCTCTTCTTTGCGGACCAGATACAAGAGCAAATCCAGAGGCCCGGCGAATATATCGAGATTTACACGGTAGTCGGCCAATTATTGCTCCTGTCCGTTTTGCGAATCCAAAATTTCTCGTGCTTGCTGGGCTTTGCTTTCAGGAACTTGAAGTTCCGGACCTTCAATAGCTGGCAGTGAAAATACATTTGAAGCGTCCTCGCCGGTTGCAACTGCTTCAATCCCATGATCAGCGAGCAATTGCTTGGCCATTTCAGCTTCTATATAACTTGGAAATTGTGCGATTGTAACAAGCTTATCGTCCATAATTACCTCCTCAAACCGACGGCCTGGCGGGCCTTTTCGAGTGTTTTACTGGCCACGGCTTTTGCCCGTTCGGCGCCGTTGGCAAGGACCTCTTTGACATAACTGATATTATTTTCAAGCTCACTTCTTTTCTCTCGGTACGGCTTAAAATAATCTAACATCAGCTCCGCTAGACGTTTTTTCGCCTGCCCGTAACCCATACCGCCGTTCCGGTATTTATTTTCCCATTCGGCTAATTCCTCCGGCGAGGCTACCAGCTTCAAAAGCGCAAAAACATTGCATTTATCAGGATCCTTGGGATCTTCTACCGGCGTGGAATCAGTAATGATTTTCATAATCTTCTTTTTGGCGCTTTTCTCGGGTTCGAAGATTTCAATTGTATTTCCGTAACTTTTACTCATCTTACGACCATCGACACCCGGGACGATGGCGACGGATTCGATGATATGTTCTTCCGGTATGGTGAATACTTCACCGTAAGCGTTATTGAATCTGATTGCGATATCGCGGGTCACTTCGATATGCTGTTTCTGGTCGGCGCCGACCGGGACAAGATTGCTGTTGTAGATGAGGATGTCCGCCGCCTGTAGGACCGGATATGTGAACAAACCGTGATTAGCGCTCAAACCTTGCGCAATTTTGTCTTTATAGCTCGTACATCTCTGCAGCAAACCCACCGGCGTTACACAGGCCAGCAGCCAGGTCAGCTCCGTAACCTCCGGCACATCGGATTGTCGCCAGAAAACGGTTTTCTCGGTATCGAGACCAAGAGCGAGATAATCCATTGCCACGTCAAGAGTATGACTGGCGATCTCGTCCGGCGTCGGGTGGCTCGTAAGAGCATGGTAGTCGGCAATGAAGTAATAAGAATCATGCTCTGCCTGCAAATGCAGGTGCTGACGCATGGCCCCGAAAAAGTTACCTATGTGAAGTTTACCTGATGGTTGTATACCTGATAGAACCCTCAAAATTAAGCTCCTGTCCCAAAAAACCAGAAATTATAATCGGAAACGTAAAACAGTCCTGATAAAAATAACGGTATTGGCGGCAGATGTCAATGATTTAGAATCAAGAATATACCAGGCATCAATAAATCCTGACCTCAAGAGGGCTTTTACCGGTTGTCCTCTCTTGTGCCGTGATAGGTCGTCAGTACGTACTCAAATTTCTTGACCGACCTTGGCTTGAGTTCTAATGTGAATTTGACGGTATCAATATCAACTTTCTCGAAATCACCGAAGTCCCCGCTTCTGCTCAGCTTCCAGATAGGTGTATTGAAGTTGCGTTTAATCTCAACCTTTGCATCGATGTCTCGCGTATTTTTAACTTCAATTTCAAATGTGCGAATCTCGTCCCAGCCGGAAACGTTACCCCGCCTGTCGAATTCATAATTTTCCGTCTCGAAGTCCATCAGCTTGGCTTCTGCAACGATATCGGAAACCGCGCCAAGATTAAGCTCCACGTCCTCATCAACAGGGATGTACTTAAACGAAGACTGCCCCGTATAAGATAAATGTCCCTCATTACCGGCATCTCGATAAACCTTAAGCATCCCGCCCGGTATGGGAGTTTCGCCCAATTCGTGCTCTTTATCATTCTTGAAGCTGAGGAAGCGAACAACAGAAGTACCGTAACGTTCTTCTTCGTATTTATAAAGGTTCACAACCGGCACTTCGTCAACCTCAAAGCTCAGCAGCCGTTTCGACCAGCCCGTCGGTATCGTCTCCTTGCCCTCAATCGTATAAAGAAAATATTCGCTCAGCCCCTCTTTTGTAATTTCTTTAGGCGCACGCATAACAGCTTCTTCTGATAATGCGAATGCTCTTCCGGCAGACTTCCCTCTTCTCATACTGGGAGCCGGCGCCATTGGCGGTGCGATTCCTTCACCGGGTCTGCCGTAAGGATATTGCTGCCTGGCTAATTCTGCTATCTGGTCGAGTATATGAACTTTGCCGACTATCAAACGGACCTGGGCATTCTCATAATCTTCCCCGCTGTTATTGGTTACCCGTACATAACCCTGCAACCGCATCGTCTCTTCATCTTCTGTAAGAGTACCCATATAAAAAGCCCGCCACGAAAGGCCGCTGGTCAGATACGAAATTTCCACAGGTACCTTGCCGCTTACGCCGCTTTCGATATTCCACAGCCCCAGGTTTCTTACCCTTGGCGGAAAAGTCAAATCAGCGATATCAATTTTATCCGCATTGGCCTTGGGCAGCATTTCCAGACTCGTTGGGTCGATAAGTGTATTGGCCCAGGAAAATTGCAGCTTGTTTTCCCCATCTTTTAATGTCAGCGATCTGCTTTCACGCGCTAAGGTCATATCCGCCGAGTTATAAATCGTAAGCTGCACCGTATCTCGCGTAGGCAGTGTAACCAAATCGACCTTGGCCCGAACCATACCGGCCATTAAAACGATTATAAATAGTGAAATTATTATACGTTTCATTTTACAGCTCCTTTATTTTGGAACGGTTTCGGATTTGATTATCTTCTGATAGGCTCAATCATCGTAGGCATTGGTGTTGGCATCGGCCTGATATCTACACCAGGCCTAAGATTACGCCGATTGTATTGCATCGTCAATTCCTTCGTGGCCGGGCCGCTCTCCGTGCGTGCGGGCAGTGTAATCTCGAATTCAAGCGTAGTAGCGTCCTTTTTCTTATAAGGCATGTTGCACTTCATCATGTCCCACTGCCCGGGTATATGCTGTATCATAGTTAGCACCGCCGGGCTGTCCTTGAAATTCTCAATCTTTGCCGTGATGATTTCGTTGGTGTCGTAAAGGACCAGGCTCGGAGTTCTGTCGTTGTTGTATCGCTTGTTTATCTGAGTATCTTCCATTTTACGCTGCGTAACTACTATGTCCCTGCTGTCACCGATATAAAGTTCTGTCTTCTCGCCGACCGGCACCATTGAAGTAACATCTTCACCAAGAAAGATAGTGCTCTCGTGCCCGTCATCCTGGAAGATTCGTGCCTTGCCGCCCCACAGCGAGAATTCACCTAATCCGCTTTGGGTGTTATTGACAATTCGATAGCTTACCGGGATACCCACATTCCTGTTCTCCAGTTGTTCCGGGTCCCACG
>JAVVFI010000208.1:0-9560 GCA_032250555.1 Sedimentisphaerales bacterium | reverse complement strand
GCATAAAAATTGAAAACGCCTCAACCTTTATATCCGACAATTTGGCAACAATAAAGTGACCGAACTCATGAATCATAATTACCGCACCGAATCCGAGCATGACAAGTAGCACATTGCCGAATGCGCCGACATTCGTGATGATAAAATAAAAGACCACCACAACGACGGCAGCGAACAAAATCAAACGAAAATACTTACTAAAAAAATCTTTCTTTTCCGACATTAAATCATCTCCACATTTTGCAAACAGTCTTACACTCCTGCGCCATTATGCCATTATGCCATTATGCCATTATGCCTTTATGCTCTTTTGCACTTTAACCTTAACTTCTTTTCTGGCCCACGCATCAGCAGCAAGAAGCTCCTCAATCGATACACGGGTCTTAACATCATGCTTATTCAAACAATGCTCGATAAGCTCTACTATCCTAACAAATTCTATCCCACCCGCCAAGAACTCCTCTACTGCCGCCTCATTTGCCGCGTTGAAAACCGCAGCCGCTGTACCGCCCGAACGCACAACTTCATAAGCTAATCGCAGCGCTCGAAACGTCTCTAAATCGGGTTTCTCGAATGTAAGCTTGCGTATCTTCTCCAGACTAAGCCGCTTGGCAATACCTGCAACCCGCTCTGGATAAGTCAATGCATACTGAATCGGAATACACATATCAGGCTCGCCGAGCTGTGCCACGACCGAGCCGTCCACAAATTCTACAAGCGAATGAATTATCGACTCAGGATGAATCAAAACTTCAATTTTATCCACAGGCATATCAAAAAGCCACCGGGCCTCGATAATTTCAAAAGCCTTGTTCATCATAGTTGCCGAATCTACCGTGATTTTCGGCCCCATATTCCAGACTGGATGAGCAAGCGCCTGCTCCAATGTTACGTTCTGAATGTCATCAGCACTGGCGCCTCTAAAAGGCCCACCCGAAGCCGTCAGTATGATTTTATTGACCTCTTCACGAGTGCCCGATTGCATAGCCTGGAAAATAGCCGAATGCTCACTGTCAACCGGCAATATTACCCCGCCGTTGTTTCTTACCTCGCTCATAAGCAGCTCACCCGCAACAACAAGCGGCTCCTTATTCGCAACTGCAAGCTGCTTGCCGCACCGGGCTGCCGCAAAAACAGCAGGCAAACCCGCAGCACCGACAACCGCCGTAAGAACAATATCAACATCCTCGATTTCCGCAGCCTTAACCAGACCACTCGGACCGGTCAAAACCTCAACATCCAGATCACTGAGAAATTCACAAAGCTGCCCGGCATAATCTGGATTTGTTACAGCGACGAATTTGGGTTTATAAAGCCTGGCTTGTTCAGCCAAAAGCTCAACGTTGCTGTGAGCACTTAACACGATAACCGAATAATCCGGCCCAAGCGCATCGATTACGCGAAGAGCATTTCTGCCTATCGAACCCGTCGAACCCAAAATAGCAATCTGCTTTGTCATTAATATCGTTCCGGCTTCTTTGCCGGCCCCGGTGTTGCTATGCCGTTGCTCACAAACGCTGATAGTATGCTAAGCACCCCCAAACTGTCAAGATAAGACTTCCCCCCATATCCAAAAACTATTCACGTCATAGTAATAATACCCCGAACTGCTGCCCCAAATAACCCATAAGATTATAAAGGCGTGGAAATCTTCTCTTTGCGTTGATTCTTTGTCCTGAACTGCCGCGGCGTCATACCGACAAAATCCTTAAAAGTCCGGGTAAAATAACTTTGATTATTATAGCCGACCTCAAAGCAAATCTCAGTACAGTTCTGTTCCGTCGCAAGCAATAATTGCTTGGCCCGCTCTATCCGAACACTCGTCAGGTAATCTATGATAGTAATACCCATCTGCTCTTTAAATATATGTGCCAGCCGCGAAACGCTCAGATGCGAAGCTCTGGCAACATCGGCAAGCGTGATAGGCTTATTATAATTGGCATCGATATAATTTATTGCCGGCCGAATTTGACTCACTTTCCGGGCGTCCTGCGAAGAATAAACAAGCTCGATAAATTCGTTCAGCGCCGTGCTTATCCACGCACACAAATCCTCCTGATTGTTAATCCGCATCACCTTATTAACATAGTTGAGATTCTTCTCAAGCATAACATCTATATCAACACCGCCCTCAACCGCCGACCGGCTCAGAATACTCAGAAGCTCCAGCATCCGCGCCTTAAGGATCCCCAAATCCCCGATAGTCTTGAACAATATCGTCCCTAATATCGAATTAAGAATCTCCTTGGCCCCCGTCCTGTCGCCGATTTTGACCTTGCTCATCAGCTCCCGCTCACTCTCAAGAGGATACTGCCACTCGGTACCGAGCCGTTTCTTCTCCTGGATAAACTCGCCTATCTGCGACTGCTGCTCCGAACGCTCACGACGCCATCTGATAACACGAAGATCAAAAGCGGCAACCTCGTACAGCAGGTCAAACAAAAACTGTGCCGCCCTGTTGATTTTCCGGCCTTGAATAAACGGAAGTTCACGCATCGCCGCCGTCAGTATCTTCCTTTGCACTGGAATACCAGATAACCGTTTCTCGACATCTTTAATCAAAATTTGCGTTACAGGCTCCCACAGGCATTTGCCGAAAAATATACCGCCCAGCGCCTTGTCCTTATCCATCACCGGCACACAAACCAAAACTATACCCGCATGACAAAGAGAAATATAAGATTGGCCGGTCTCTATCGCAGTCTCAAGACTCCGCCGCCGCTCTCGGTTGCACCTGCGAAGACCCGTCTTACTGCTCTGGACAATTTTGCAAAATTCCGGATTACAATCGCTGCTGCACATCTGCCTGATTTCTTTACCCTGGATATTCCTCGTCTCCAGTCCTAATTGGTAATGCCTGCGAAACACACCCTCGATTTTCTCGAATTTGTCTTTACTAAGCAGCTTTACTAACGAAAATTTTTCAGCCATTCATTCTGTCCTCTACATACAAAAAGCAAAACACAATACAAACATAGCAAGATAGTGCTATTATAACAAATAGCAGGATAAGAACAAAACTATTTCCCAGGCCTGTCTGATAGACATTCGACACCGGGATTTACCAAAACAACTGGACTCGCCGGAATTGTTCGGATATTATAATTCCCAACCAATAAATCCTGAAAATGTCGATTATTGTGGAGCGATACAAATGAGACGCCTTCGAACACGATTAATAATAACACCCCTGTTGACTCTACTGTGCATCCCGGCCATTTGTTCAGCCGCCGAGATGTTCTCGTCACAACTGCAAAAGGATGCATTCCTGAAAACACTCAGCGAACAGGATGCCCGCTACGATCCCGCCGAGCATATGATTCGCCGGCCATTCTCCTCCCCGGGCTACCACACAACTCTCAAAAGCGGCTATGTACATCCTCCACGAGATTCTCTCAACTACGCCGTCGCCCTGCTCGACAGCCGGGAGCCCGACCGCCTCAAACGCGCACAAGATATACTCCGCAAAGTCATCTCCCTTCAGGACCAGGACCCAAACAGCCGCACCTATGGAATATGGTCATGGTTTGCCGAAGAGCCACTCGAAAAAATGTCACCACCCGACTGGAACTGGGCCGATTTTTGTGGAACACAATTGCTCCAGGTTGCTCATGACCACATGCACCGACTCCCCGACGACCTGCAGCAGCTTGTCAAAGATTCCATCATCCACGCCGCAAACTCCATCAAGCGCCGAAACGTCGGCCCCGGCTATACCAATATCGCCATCATGGGCACCTATGTCACACTCTCCGCCGGCGAACTCTTCAGCAACACCGAACTGGCCGATTACGGAAAAAAACGCCTCAAAACATTTTACGAATTCACCTTCAAACAGGGCTCATTCCGCGAGTACAACAGCCCCACATATACGGTCGTCGCAATCAACGAACTCTCCCGCATGCTCCGCCACATCAAAGACCCCGCATCGCAAAGACTCCTGCGTGAGCTGAACCGTTTCGCCTGGTACCATCTCGCGCGCCGTTTCCACCCCCCGACCCGCCAGTGGTCCGGCCCGCACAGCCGCTGCTACGCGACACTCCTGCGAGAAAGCTCCCAGGCATTCATTCAAAGGGCAACAAACAACGAAATTAATTTCCTCCCCGAAAGCAAAGCTTATGAATCACTCGACGCCCACCGCATCGGAGCCGAATGCCCGAAGGTCTTCTTCCGCTACTTCACCGACCTGACCGAGCCCCGCCTCGAAATCGAAACCTTCACCCGCAACGCCTCCAACAAACACGACATCATCGGCACAACATACCTCCATCCCGATTACACAATCGGCTCGGTAAATATCGGCGACCTCTGGAACCAGAGACGCCCCCTGCTGGCATACTGGAACTCCGGCTCCGCACCTTTAGCCATGCGACTGCAATGCCTGCACGATGGCTACGACTACTCCTCCGCAACCACCTTCGCCGTCCAGGACGAATCAGACATCCTCGGCGCCGTCGTCTTCGCAACCGACCGCGGCGATACACATATCTCACTCGACCGCCTGAAAAACGCAACCATCAAAGCAAAAGACCTCCGCCTCCGCCTGCTGTTCGAAGGTAATATCGCCGACCTGAAAATACCGGACAAGGTGCAGCTTAATCAATCAACAAAAATTTCATCCGGGCAGGTAACCTGTGAATTCCACATCGCCCGCGTCATCTTCGGCGATTACCCAATAAAAACCGAGACCGGCCGAAATGACAGCTCCGCATGGCTGGATGTGATTTTATACCAGGGCGAACAAAAGGATATCAACTTCGCCGAAATACCCGAAGCCGTCATTATCTTCGCCTTATCGCTCAACACAAAAGACCAAAACCCGGCCTCCATTAATCCATCATCAATAATAACTAATCACTCGGCACCCGGCCAAATCTCCGCTTCATGGAACAACATCTCCCTTACCGTACCCGCAAAACCTATGAAAACCTCCGACCAGCTCACCGCCGCGTCAGCTAAGCTGAATAAGAATAATCCCTTCAAAAGCCCCTTCCTCGAACAGCCCTGATTTCCTGTCAGGAACTTCGTGTAAGTTTCTTTGTCATTTCGACCGAACGAAGTGAGTGGAGAAATCTGGCCCGCAAAATTGCATGTCAACACGCATAGAGTGTGAATCGCACGCCAACTATTTGTTATTCCCCATGTAGGGGCAACCCCACGTGGTTGCCCTTATTTTCTCCAATTAACAAATTTTCTAATCTTCAATCCTAAACCCAAAACTAAATTGTCGGTGGCTGGATTGGTCCTTCAAGTCAATATTTATATGATAATTCTCTGCTTTCCTCTACACAAAAAGTACTTGACATTTCTTGAATTTCATATGTTTCTTGAATTTCATATGAGAGTATATAGGTGAGTGGTGCCTGGCCAAAACTGCCAGGTTGTACGGAAGGAGTTGACGAGCTATGAATAGGCGATATGGTTTTACCCTGATTGAGATATTGGTTGTCATTGCAATAATTGCGTTGCTTCTGGCCATTCTGCTGCCCGCCTTAAACAGAGTACGGGAACAAACAAAGAAAGTTGTTTGCTCCTCTCAGCTCAGACAGCAGACGCTGGCAATGGTATGTTACACAGAAAACTATGACGGCAAGGTTATGGGCGTGGGCGGGCCCGGCAATCCCTATTGGTTCCACTTAATTGCCCCCTTTCTCGGGGACCCGAGATACGAGAAAGACCCCCAGGCCGCCTACGAAGGTATCATGCAGGTGATTATCTGCCCGTCCGTGACAGAGCGGGCCGATGGCGAGTCTTTGCAGCGGGGTACTGCTATTCGCTCCTGGTCCTTCTGGTGGGGCAGCCATGGCGATAGCTACGCCGAAGGCAGCTACACGATCAATTCATGGCTTCAGCCGTCCGGATATTATAAAGTCGAGACGAGCAATCCGGAACACGGCCGTTACTTCCAGAGCTTCTCCGATGCCCGGCCTAATGTTCCCTTGTTCGGCGATGGGATGTGGGTGGACGCCTGGCCTCGCAGCACCGATCCGCCTCCATCGAACTCATTCGATGGCGATAACGGCCAGGTAGCAAGTATGCACAGGTTTTGTATCGCCAGACACAAGCGTGCCATCAATCTCAGTTACGTCGATACCCACATAGCAGCCGTAGAGCTGGAGGACTTGTGGTCACAGTATTGGCATCGGGACTACGAACCAAAATACGATATCGTTGTCCCCGAATGATTCTGCTATTTTCCTCTGTCATTCCTGCGAAAGCTCCGAAGCCGGTTTTTAATTTTTACACTGTAATTTTGATTTTTGCTTTTTGATTTTTTATATTACTTGTCTATCTTCCCTCCTTCTTCGTCCATACTCGTATGATATCATATTCGATCCATGACGTACAGATTCAATAGCCGGGCATCAGCGAGTTCTACCTGAAACCGTTGGTTATCTATTTAATATTAATATCACTGTAGTTCAGACAGTTTCTTTTCTGCATAGGCTGTTGCCGCCTTTCCATGCATCTGTACTACCTGAAGATGGTCCTGCCCGGCAAGGCTGCTGCCATAATTCCGTATTGCACCGAGGTACTCCTCTGCCTTAGGTTTATCCCCTGAACCGGCAAGACGCTCTGCCTCCGATGCAATGTGAAAAAACAGTTTCCTCATCGAACTCAGCAGATCCATTGTTTCCTGAACAACACTGTTGCGGTCGTTTTCTGAAAGGGATATCAAATCACTCTCTGACATACTTAGGCCGGGGATTTGTACAAGAACGGAACCATCTTGCCAGTCAATTGACAGGAATTTTGCTATAGCCGCATCTTTTTCTCCGCTGTCCCATTTTGCAGCAACATAGCTGATTGATATGTCTTCTGCCGCGGCCTGGGCGTCACCACCATCAGCTTGCTGCTCCTGGGCCCCTTCTGCTGATATCTGACTAATTGAATCAGCATCGCCAGACCCGCCTTCATCTTCATCTGCCTTTTTACCGCAGCCAATCAATACCGCCACTGCCAGGCTTAATAAAATAATTTCCCTTATATTTCTCATTTCTTTCTCCTTTCAACTCGCATTCAATAAGTCGTTCAAACTCTTTAATATTGAAAACGTCTGAAGAAAGCAAAAATTGCGCAAAATCTTTCATTTCTCCGAAAGAACAAACCCCGTACCTATCGCCAACTCACTAAATCTAAACAATATTTACACTATGGATGTTTTATAATAAAGCAAAAAGTGACAACTTTCACTCGTTAATATAGGCAAAATAGCAGCCGCTTTTCAGTCAAAAACGCACACAGTAAAAAACAAAAATAAAATTTTTCAAATTTTTTTTAATCCTTTTGCTCATACACACTTACACTCTTTTACTCATCATATAATCACTCTTTTTTCGGTTCAAATCTGCACACTGCTCTAATTATAGGAGGACACATAAATTCTCCAGTGCATACGTGCATAAGGCATAAGACAATCAGTAAATTCCAAATTCTTTCCGCAGAGCGAGAAAATTCAGTTAAACTTTTCCATCACAATTCCTGACTGGCTTGCAAGGCCTTTTGTGGCCCTTGTACTCTTATACCGCCGGATTCGCTACGGCTACCCGTTCCGCAGGATACCCCTGACCCGCGGCAAATTCGCCATCGTGGACCCCGAAGATTTCGAACGATTGAACAAGCATAAATGGCACACTAACATCGGCAGAAACACCTGCTATGCCGTCCGGACAGCATTCAAAGATGGAAAGCGAATCCACACCAAAATGCACCGCGTGATTATCGATGCACCAGACCACCTTCTCGTTGACCACATAAATCATTCCGGCCTGGACAACAGAAAGGCAAACCTCCGCACCGCAACATGCGCTCAGAACAATGTCAACAGGCGAAGCTGCAAAACAAAAAATTCACCCTCCAGATACAAGGGCGTTTACTGGTCAAAACGGGATAACAAATGGCAGGTACAGATATGCTACAACTACAAAATCAGAACCATCGGCCAGTTCAACAACGAAATCCACGCTGCAAAAGCCTATGACCGCGCCGCAAGAAAGTATCATAAGGAGTTCGCAGTACTTAATTTTCCTGTATCTTCAGGTCGCTAAAGCTGGAGTTTATCCCCAATGGTAGCTATCTTACTTTGGAGTTTATCACCGAGAGCTAACTTCATGGATCGCAACAGGGGGTCGGGGAACAAGGCCGCCAAAAAATACCACAAAGAGTTTGCCGTAACAAATTTTGACCATTAAAGATCCATGAAACACGAGATTTGAAATCCGAGATGAAATATTTGATGTTTATGATGTAATTTTGCTTTTTCGTGTTTGATTTCCTAATTTTATATCATGCCACGGAGAATTTGCAGTACTAAACTTCAACAAATAAAATATTCTACCCCGCAATTTATTGCATGGCAATCATAACAGTGTGCTTAGTCAAATAGAGTCTTGCCTTTTGTGCTTGAAGACCTATTGAGGGACATACTCAACAACAGGTCGGGATTGTCATATGCTTCTTCCGACAGAGGGAATGCCCCTTTATCAATTAGGCGAAGGTTTCCCGGTAGAGACAAATCCTTTCTCACAAAGAGTGGAATATGCCATTTCAGGAAGTTCTCCGTAGCTCCTTCCCAAGTTCCACCTTTGCCATCGGAGGAGCTTATTATTACGGCCGCATCAGAAAGGCCATAAATGACTTTGTTTCTTGCCATTGCATTCCAAACTTGGAACCGTGCATTAGGATGGAAAGGAGAGAGCAACACCAATTTTTCTCCTTCTATGTAGTCCCGACATATTCTTGTTACTGAGGTGCGAGCCAAATCATTTGCCAAGATACCAATGACCTTCCCACCTGCCTCTAAGGCGGATTGCATCGCCGTCTGATCAACACCTCGTGCTCCACCAGAAATAACCGTGATTCGCCTTTCAGCACACCCAATAGATATTCTTTGTGTCGCTTCTTGCCCCTCCTCTGAAATATCTCGTGATCCTACTAAAGCCACTCCGCCTGCGGATAAAAAGTATCTTGTACCGATTCCGAAGAATAGAGGAGGAGCATTCTTGCCCAAAGCTTGCTTTAATCTTTGAGGATATTCTTCATCAGCACGGCTTATGACCCATCCGCCGGTATTGAGCCATCGTTCCAATTCTACTGCCATAATTCCGCCACGATTAAGAAGAGAGCTAAAGCGGGAAGATTCAAAAGGGAAAGATGGATTCTTGAAGTGTGCATCCGAATCGAACAGATTGGATGGTCTAAGTTCTTTCTGTCTTAGCCAGTCCGTAAGCTTATTATACTCAGTGAGCGTAAGAGGCTTAAGCGTGTCGTCCTTCTTGCCCCATGAGCTACAGAGCAGCAAAATTGCTTTTGTGTCTGGTGATAAATTTGTTGTCATAATAGTTATTTCGATGTCATTGCCAGGGCAAACGGCCAAACAACGCCACTTCCCGCTTGTTTCAAAAGGGCTGCTATGACAGTAAACGTCCACTTCGAATCGAACATATCGTCAATTAGAAGAACTGCATCATTATAAACTTTTCCTTTTGTAATGTCAAATACGCCATCCAGATTTCGAGCCTGATGAAACGAGTTCTGCATCAGCTTCTGCTGTTCGTGCT
>JAVVFI010000207.1:0-9571 GCA_032250555.1 Sedimentisphaerales bacterium | reverse complement strand
GACAAGGGGACATCGTGTCACCAAAATGACTCCACCGATGTCAATTTTTCCTATATCATGTCCGAAATAATGCTAATTTTTTGCAATAATTTAAATATTTCTCAGAAATTTCTTACTTCTATCGGATTAAGTATGCGGAGGAAAAGAAGTGTATCAATCATACAAATCTTTTGGGGGATAGCCTACACTTCGGTTGAGTTTGGTCATTATAGAGCGCCAAAATACTTCTCATAGCTGTCCACAGAAAATCCTGACGCAGTCTGACTTTTCATTTCCATGTAGTTAATATATGATTATGGAAATGTGATTTACAAATTTTCAATCGATAAATAAAAATTATCACGCATACCTCAAGATAATGCTACAAACTCTTCAGGTTCATAATTTTCTGTACCAGGGCAAGCGTCTCAGCGGCACATTAATCTCCCGTGTACAGGATCCGGTAATTGTGTTACCATCGTCGCCCAGCCAGGTTCCCGCAGGGAAGATCACAGTTCGACTTCTTTTATCTTTATCAAGCACGGGCGCGACCATGATGCTGTCACCGAGTAGAAACTGGTCTTTTACTTCGGCATAGCCCTGATGAGGATACATATACTCCATGTGACGCACTATAGGTTCACCCGACCGGACTGCGGCTTTGGCCATAGCCAGAATCTCCTGTCCCATCTTTTCATGCAGCAGGGCCATGTCTCGACAGATTACCATGTTCTCCCGGCTTAGTACACGCCAGGGGGCTACCGAGAACTGCATCATGGGCATCAGGGCCGAACACTGGGCTGATCGTACGATTAATTCCTGATCCAGTGACTTATCCGGATTGTTGTAGAAATAAGAGTATTCACCCCCACCGATCATATCAGGGCAGATGTAGGCATAACCCATCAGGCCCAAAGCCAAGGCATCAGGAATGAGCTGGCGCAGGTCCTGCCAGTTGTGGCCCTTGTCTCTCAGACGCTGAGCCAAGGGTTGGCCAGCCATCTTCCAACAGGCGCGGTACTCGTTGAGTTTAAAGGGCAGGCCCAATTTAGCCCAAAGTTCAGAAAAAGCATTGGGACTAATAGTCTGCCGGGCTTTAATGTTGGAGTCATGATAGTGACCGGCATCCCCGGCATCGAGTTTGAAGCCATCTACTCCATATTCTTTAACCAGATAAGTTAATCTCCCCTGGAAGTATTGAACAGCTTCCGGATTAGTGAGATCGAGTGACGCACTGTATCCGTTCCACCATTTGCGCATATAGGTGCCACCACGCTTGTCTTTGAGGAAGTAGCGTTTCTTGTCCAGCAGCCGAAAGGTCTCGCAGTCGGGGCTGAAGTAAGGACATATCCATAGCATGATCTTAAAGCCCTGGTTATGCAGGGCGTCCATCATCCCTTTGGGATCTTTAAAGCGGCCGGGATGGAATTCCCATACACCATAGTCTTCCTGCCAGTTGTCATCGATCATCAACACACCTTCAGGGAAATCATTGGCTAAAATGTCACTGGCGTATTTACGAATCCGATCCTCACGCTGATCGTAGATCAGTTCGATCCAGGTATTGTACTGCGGTTTGACAAAGAGTAATTCGTCGGGAAGTTGGCCTGAACTGGGAAAGTAGGTACGACTTACATATTGATAGACCTGACGTAGTGAATTTCCCTTTTTACCGATCTTGATGTTCCCTCCTTTAGATTCAAGCTTCACACTCTTACTATCAAAACTGAACTTAAAAGGTTCCTCGCTCCAAACATAACGTCCTTTGTTCGAAATTAACAACGGCTGAGCCTGATTGCCGCCTGTGTTACCATAGAGGTCCCTCTCAAAGGTTGCCTTTCCAAAGGGCATTGCTCTACCATCTGTTACGCACCCACCCCAGAAGCCCTCTCCATCCAACATCGGAATCACCTGCGTTTCAGCAAAACCCTGAACACAGAGCAAACTCAACAAACCAACAATAGTCAGCCAAAGACAGGTCTTTAACATATGATACAAACCTTTCATTAATCTACTCAATAAACACGATGATACTTGACAAGCAATCAATTTACAATCAGATTATCACAACAACTGAGGCGTTTGTCCACAGTGATTATGAGCCAATTAAATCTAGATTGGTGTGTGGATAAGGAGAACATACAGGCCGTTTAGAACTTTAATTCTTCCTTTGAATCCCGGAACCTTGGCGGGTCTTACTCATCCCTCCTCCGATGGGTGCATGGCTACTTAACCATTACTAAGATGCGACCGCTGCCCGGTGGAACTGCAAAACTTGTACCGATTTTTCCGGTCAGGGAGTCTTTCGCCGGCTTGTCGAGTTTGATCTTATAAGGTTCCTCAGCGCCAGGCAGATTGACGACCACCAGAGCCATCTCAAACCGTCTTTGCCAAACGTGAGAGCTTATCTGTTTGCCCGGTGATATTGGCAGGCCGATTTTCACATCGTATTCAGGGTACCAATCGTGGCGATGACTTGTGTTATCTGAAAAGAGATAATAGAAATCACCTATCGAAAGAGAATAGCAGAGGCTCCACCAACGGGCAGCATTGTCAGCTGGAGGTTTCTGTCCCCGCTTAGGGTCACCGGGCCAACCAGCACGTCCTCGAATTTCTTCGAACCGCTCAATGAGACTAATTCGCGGCTGCCTCAGCAACGATTGCGTGTGCTGCATCTGCCTGATGCAGGTGTCCCACTGTGTTCGGTTATGGCTCCAGCCTGATTCATACATCATGCCATTGAGGTACGGAGCGGCGAAGTCATATTTGCCAATTGCATAGCCAGCGTTAGCCAGGATCAGGAAATCATCGCCAACTGCTTCGCGTACGGTCTTCAAAAATGCTATCCAAGGCTGCGGCTCATTACGGATGTTGTCGTAGAAGACACCATCAACGCCAACCTCCTTTAGTGCAACAGTCTGTCGTACAATGTGCTGACGATAATCCTCATTGTACCAGTCCATTCTGTGAGTCCCCGGCCAGAATTGCTGGCGCTTGCCATCCTTACGCAACCACCACGAATGCTCTTCGGGCAGCCAACTATCCGGGTATTCGTAGAACAACAGATCTCCAATTATCACGGCATCAGGATTGAGCGAGCGAATTTCCACTATCCGTTTCTTTGCTGTTGCCACTGATTTGGCTGTGAATTGGTCGGCAAGGCCTCTTGGATCACCATCCCACTTCAGGCCGAGACGCCCACTACCGGTCATGATCAGATCGTGTCTGGCCATGCTTTTTATTGTGTTATCCCCACGAACCGACGCCCAGAGCATCGCAATCCGTGGATAGGGTGTTTTCATAAATTCCCACTTTTGGCTAACATCAGTTTCAGCATAGCTGAAAGCAGTTCCGATTGCTGCAATTGTAATCCAGCCAAGAACCAACTTTGTTGTATTAGTGCAAGTCTTGTTTCTAAATTTATTATTCGTCAATGCCATAATTACGATTCCTAAAAGGCTCTGAATTACAAGCGCTGTCCATTATGAACGATTCTTCGAACGCACCAATATCAATACTGGCACATAAACATTTCTCTCAAGAATAGATTAATTTATCGATTACTTTTAATGATTTTATGTATATTAGTGCAATAAAGTCAATACTCTTTCTTTCAATGATCAAGATATACAAGTGCCAGCAAATCTGTCGTGTGGATAAACTCAAAGTTTAAGTTCAAGATGATATATCCCTTATATATGGCTATTCAGTGAGGGTAGAAAATCCATTCGACTACGCTTAGGGCAAACCTGAATTTATTATGAGGCTTTAGTGAAGACAATTGAGTAAGATTATTATCAGGTTTATTCAGGTACTAATTCTTCTGCAAGTACGGCAGATCTGACGGGACTAACCTTTCGGTAAACATCTTCAGGGGCGCGCCTTACACTATCGACAGTTAGTAAATCTCGTTCTATCGAGATACCAAAGAGCTGCTCATTGGTCTCAAGATAAGGGCGGATGAGCTGCCAGTCGCTCTCGGTGAGCTTAGTGAAATACCCGCCATTTAATTGGCCTTGTACCAACTTATTGTGCGGATCTCTTATATAAATAGCACCACCGGAGGCAAGTGAAAAGAGATTCGAGCCGGGATAGGGTGACTGTTGTGAAACGACACGGCCTTTGTTATCAAACTCTATTCCATTTACAATGACAAAACCACCGCCGTTGAGCGGATCACCTGCCATAAAGGATTCGGCGAGGAAGTCAAGACACGTCCCATTGATAACAACGCGCGGCCGGCCTACTGCGTTGATGAGGGGACGTCCTGCAGCATTTCCGAGGACGTATACTTCGCCGCCTTTTGCACCATACATAAAAGCCTGTCCGACATCACCATATATAACCAGACGGCCTGTTTTCATTATCTGACCGAACTGGTCCTGAGCGTTATCATGGATGTAGATTTCCATCCCGTCTATTCCGGAGGAAATATAATCACCCGAAGAGCCGAAAATATCGATTCGGACCCCGGTTGTTTCCGGGCCAAAACCACAACCTGTAAAACGCTGACCCACAAGCCCATGCAAAATGAAGCGTTTCCAGCCAAGCTCATAAGCCTTTACTAAAAGTTTTGCATCGCATTCTTCACCTTCCGGAGGGAAACCGCGGGCGTTAACTATCAGGGTAGATTCTTTGTCCTGCGGAGCCCTGATGCTGCTTCGTGTATCCCAGTCGATGCTTCTGGCATGCGCTGAACTGTTTTCGGTTATCAAAGGAGCTGATTTGAGTATAGAATCAATGGCTCGGCGTACAATCTGCAGGACGACGGAGCGTTTCATTTTGCCGCAATTGTATCGCCGATCATTCAGAAGCGAAAGAATTTCAAGGACCCAGTTAAACTGCTCACAACCCCGAGATGCTATTTCTTCAAGCTGAGAGGTTATGCACCGAAGGGAATTGAAATCCAAGTGGGCTATTCGCCTCGACACCTCTATGAATAGAGCATTTGCATTGTTCAGCTTTACAGAAATTTCTATCTCCTCGGCAAGGTCGGCGGGCATTCTCTCAGTATCCGGCTCTGAGCCAAAATTGACAACCCAATCTCCGGGGGGGCAAGTAATTGGTTTTCCAAACTTGTCGGCGCAGGAGAGTGCAGCATTTTTGCCGCCGGCGTTTTCTATGGTGAATGAAAATGCGCCTCCATCGGTGTGGCTGCCGCCGCGAGCGTTCCAGTAGCGGTCGGCAACGGGACGAAAGCGAGGATCTTCCGAACTAAGGGAATGCAGCGTCGCATCGATGGCCTGTTTTTCGGAACATATCAGGCCAATGCTAACGTCACCTTCCTGAAGAGCGAAGACCTGAGGCCTCAGCATAGCTGTATCGGTAATGCCGAGCAACTGTAGTTTGTCTTCATCGGGATTACTTCTGGCAATTATAAAGAACCACGGACCATCCGGCGAGGCGTGCATGTGCGTGGCCTGGATGGCACGGTAGATTTTTTTCTTTTCTTCGGGAAGATTGGCAAAGTCAAGCTCCATAGTTGGTGCAAGGGCTTCGATAACGTATTCAACCGGATATCGCCAGACGCGATGCCAGAGATCGAACAGCAGTACAGAAACTTCGGTATCGGTCAGGAAAAGCGGCATTATATTATGTTGGCGGAGATACTGTGATATGCTGAAGTAATTCGCAAAGTCACCGTTGTGAACAAGGGCTTCGTTCATGCCGATGAAAGGATGAGCACCGGCGGGATGCCAGACTCTGCCCTTCGTAGGATATCGCTGGTGGGCAATCCAGATATTGGACTTCATATCTTCAAGCCCGTAATACTGGACGACCTGTTCGGCGTAACCAACAATCTTGAAAATCATAAGGTTTCGTGCATGACTGAGAACGAAAGCGCGTTTCTCACCGAGTGCGGCGTAGAACTTCTTGTTGAAATTAAAAGTATTCTGATAGATGAATTCATCTTCGACAATCCTTGAGGGAGCCTTGTCGAGATTGTTTTCTTCGGCAAAGCGATTGAGCTTGTCATCCTTTACACGGACAAAGTACCTTACGATATCGGGGGGCGCGACTTCAAGGCCTAACTCGCGATGATCATCAACGTGTGAAAGCTTTTCCATGTGGTCGATGCTAAGGTTTTCCGTGATGAATTGTTCAGCTTCATAGGCGGCATTCGAGTCGAGCAAAGCAATCTGGAGGATGTAATCGTCACGTAATGTTTTGGCGTCAACTCCGAGCTGCTCCGGTACAAGACCCGTGGCGGCGATGCCTCCGCCTTTGCCGTTTCCTCTGTTTCGCATCTGGAAGGAAGGTTCAAATATATGACGTCCGCTTACCGGAATGCTCGATGCGAATCCTACAACACCGCAGCCTCCTTCCTGAACCATATCTTCATCGGAAAAGTCCTTCGGATTCAAGCCTGATATAATTTTACTTCTTGAAGAAAGAATATTCTTTGCAAATCTGTTCATATTGTATTCTCAAGTTTTATACTTTTTAGCCATGCAGGTTATCATTCTGTCGTCTCAGGTTTGTTATCATAGTCAAGGTGGGCGAGCAGGTCGGAGCGGCCTACCAATTGCTTTGTACTTTTCAATCCAAGCCGCCAACAAATGTACTGAAGCTGTTTCGACCATGAGTGAAAAATGTTAATAAGTCTCTGTGTTGACCAGTCCAAAGAAAACATTTCGGAAAGCTCCGGGTCAGTGGTAGCGATGCCCCTGGGACAGCCTCTGCCGCTTTCGCAGGCACCGCATCTTATACATTCGAGAGCGACCACTTCGGCGGTTCCAATCACGACGCCGTCTGCTCCAAGGGCTATAGCCTTGGCAACATCCCATGCAGTTCGCACACCACCTGAAGCAATGAGAGTAATCTTGTCTCGTATGCCTTCGTTCTTCAGGAAACTGTGCACTTTGCCGACTGCGTATTCGATGGGCATTGCGATGTTTTTCTTTGCTATATCCGGGGCGGCACCGGTTCCGCCGTAACCTCCATCAAGGTGGACTATATGAGCGCCTGCGTAATAACTTCCAACAGCAACCATATCAACATCACTGGCGCCAGAGACCTTTACGGAAACCAGAGCCTTTGGATTAACTTCTTTTATCCAGTCCACGTGTTTTTTGTGATCCTCGATGGAATACACCGAATGGAAAGGAAACGGCGAAAACAGGGGGGTTCCCTGAACTGCTTCCCGCATCTTAGCAACGACAGGTGTATTCTTGTCACCGAGCAGGTGACCGCCAAGGCCGGGCTTGGCCCCCTGGGCATATTTGAATTCGACGATTCGCACACGACGGATTGTTTCTTCCCGTACACCGAAGAGCCCAGTTGCGACCTGTGCAATGACGTTGTCATCGTACTCCTTGAGTTCTTCGGGGTAGCCTCCTTCACCGGTACAGGTAAACGAATCAAAGACCTTGTAAGCTTTCGCCCTCGAGAGCATGGTTGCAAGACTGATAGAGCCGTAGCTCATACCGCCGCCATAGAACGGGATACTAATAGGAACATCAGGCCGGCCATCCTGGCGTTTGTTAAGAGTGATACCAAGATCAACATCCTTGGGTTTGAATGATGTATCCGGCTTCTTTTCAGGAAACACAATATCTATCCTGTCGAAGCCGCCTCCGGAGACGCCGTGTTTGTACTCAATATTATTATTGGGGGGCATACCAGTGGCAGCCTGCTCCCATGTGTTCACCAGAAGGTCCGCAGTCCAGCGGGGGTCGCCAAACGCTTTCCACATAGGGTCGGGACCGACGCGGAGAGCGTTTACATGGCAACTGTTTACACAGAAGGAACCTGCAAGTCGGCACACCTCGGAGCCGCGGCAAAGATGAGACTTAGGAGCAAGCATTCTTTTGCCCGCCTTTATGTGAACACCATACTTGCAGACTTCGGCACATTTTCCGCAGGATATGCAATCAGATGTCCTTACGACTCTATAGACGGCAAGAGAGTTCCTGAATCTTGACGGACAAGGTGAGGCAAGTTCCGCATTAGCTACAGGATAATCCGCCTGAATCTCAGCTTCATGGGCCGGATCTGTTGGTTGTTCACTGGCAGTCGATTCGAGTGACTCTTCGAGAGTACGGATTCTTTTACCGAAGAACGGACCTAAGCTATCGCGTTCGAGGTCCTCGAAGAACATGACTCTTCCAAGTTCACCACGGAGACGGCGTACTTCACGGAGACCCATTGCCCCCAAAACCTCGATTAATTGAGAGTGCCACGAACCCATCAGGTTAATTATTCGCTGTGTCCCCCAGTCATCCGGAGTCGAGTCAATTTCTACCGGGCAGCTTTTTCTATCGGAGCAGTCTTCGCACAGCCTGCATCCCATTGCAACCAGCAGTGTCCTGTCCAGCGCAACACCATCGGCGCCACAGGGTATAATTTTTGCTATGTGCTCGGCAAGAGCCATTCCGCCGCTGATAAGGACTGTAACCTGGTCTCTCAGAGCTTTTTCCAGCAGGGCATTATGGACTTCTTCGACAAGCTTGATTATGAAGTCTTCGCTACGCTTTCCGAAGCCTTTGCCTTTATAAGTAGCCTGGAGATGAATTATTCCAGCACCACCGGCCGCTAAAGCAGTTGCCTGCTCAACGGCGTTTTCATCGAGCGGCAGTCGTACGGATATGATTATGCCGGGGTTGGCCTGGCTTATTTTTTTGATGGCGTTGTAAATGTCTTTTGACCATGCAAGTTCGACAATAGCTATACCGTAAAGCTCTTTGACATCATCGCAAGACGGGTCGAACCGCACAATGAGATGCTCTTTATGCTTCTCAAGCAAATCGTTTGCTTCCTTGAGAGAAGCGACGGCGAAGGTGTTTATGCTGACTGCTGCTGCAGTTATCGCTTTCCTTATGGAGTCAGTGACAAACTTGTTGTCCGGAAGATCGAAGACTATGGGTATGGGTATCTCGGCAAAAGTAGGAATATCGGTCACGAGGTCACGCTGATCGTCGAATTGTAACCACCCTGGACGTTTTCCCAGTTCTATTGCGGTGGAGATGTACTCACGGCCGTGTATGCCATCCCTTGTAGGTCTGACAATCTCGGACATATCTGTCCACATTGAATCGAAACCGGAACTTGCAAAGAGCCCGCGGTAACCTGCGCCGGAGACCGGAATCTTACCGGTCTCGGACTGATCCCATATATTCGTGATGATATCGGGGCTCCAGTATTCGTTGCCGAGTTTCCGGTATTCAGGATTGGGGGTCCGGAACAGGATGTTCTTTTTACATTCCTGTACGCAGCGCATACAGCTTATGCAGAGCACATCGGCAGTATCTACAACCTGCGGTGTGTCGAAACTTCGCTGTCTGTAAACGTCATAGACGCAGGCGTCGCGCTTTACACATTGCATGCAGCCGAGACATCCATCACTTTCAATTGCACTTAACTTCGGTATTGGAAAGAACCTTGGTTCTGCTGATTTAACTTTAATGTGATATTTTGCTGGCATATTCTTTACTCATATATGCGATTCAGAATAAATCTGACCGGTTCGGCTAATAAACGTGCGGACGTGGAAGGAGCCCCGCGGCCTTTATCACGTCTGGTAAAAGTCCCTCAGCCTCTATTGCCTGAAGGTGAACTCCCTTTATTCCGCTGAGGTTCTTTACGGCATCAA
>JAVVFI010000206.1:0-9616 GCA_032250555.1 Sedimentisphaerales bacterium | reverse complement strand
GTGCCAGTATAGCAAAAGCACTGCCGAAATTTGAAAAGTAATGACGGCTGTCAATTGCTGGCGAACGGCAGAACCACTTTCCGCTGACTCGCTGGTTGCTCAGGATCCATTCTATTCCGCGTGTCAGCCGTGGATCTTTTTTCGACAGGCCCAGTTCGCGGGCGACAACTATCGCCAAACCGGTGGCGTACGCATCGCTGGTCTTTGTGTCGTGCGGCTTGCCGTCCTTTCGCTTAAGTCCCTTCCAGTCCGCCAACAGACCGGGTGTGGACCATCCGCCATCAGGACGTTGAAGCCCAAGCAATTCGTTGAGAGTCCCGGCCCGGCCCTGCTCGTTCATCAAATCCTCAACATAACATGAAGCCCAGGCAATCATCGCCCGATGATGCAGTGACAAAGGCGGGTTGTTCTTGAGGAATTTGCGTATTCCATCAAGGCCCCGGCGGGCTTCTTCCGTCTCGACATATCGGTCCGGGGCAATTCCTGTAATGAGAGCTGCGAGCGTGACGCCATAATGCTCGTCGTATTCTATCGGGGGATAACCGTCATTACGCCAGTTCCAGCCGCCATCGTCCCGCTGGAAATCCCACATCACTCCAAGAGCCTGTCGAGTAACAGGATGCAGCCGGCCCGTGGTCTGCAAATCGTTGAAGGCAAGGCCGGAAGCCACAACCACAATCTCCTGCTTGTCACGCGGTGTCTTCTCTTTCCATCGCTTAGTGACATACTCTTCGAACAAACTGCGAACCTCTCCCGAATCCTCCAGAAACGAGCTCAGAGCGGGCCTTGCATACATATAGCCCATGTTCACATGACATGCGGCACAGTTGCGTGACTTCTGCCAATGAAGCGATGCCGTATCGAGATAACGGGCTGCTTTCTCGGGTGAAAACGTATCCGCAATAGGTTCGTCAGCCGTGATTTGACCGGGATCAACGACATTCTCCAGAGTAACTACATCATGAGCTAATCCGAAGCCGGGAACAAGCAGAACAAGACACCATCCGGTTATGAATGAGCAATATCTGCCGAATGACAGCTTTCGAGGCTGGTTAGTATATAAAGACGATAAAGCCGAGTTCCACATACAGGTATGATTGTATAAGCCGGATTTAACGTGTCAAGACAAAAGGCATTAGACAGGTTCTTGTTCGCGGTTATAAGTCTGTTATAATAAGATGTAAACGGGCAGCAGCAGATTTTCAAATTATTCAGGAAACAGAAATGGGAACTATAGAGCAAGGTGTTAAACAGGCGGTTGATAATTGCCTTAAGGTCAAAGCCGGTGAGAGAGTAACAATTATTACCGATGAAGAGACTATCGAAATCGGCTCGGCTATTAAAACCGCGATAGAAAAGATCACAGGAAAAACAGAATTCTTCGTAATGGAAGATTTCGGGCGGCGGCCCATTGATTACCCGCAGGCTATCGATGATGCTATTAAGACCGCAGATGTCAGTATCTATGCCGGACAGGGAGCCGAAGGAGAGCTTCAGACCTTCAGGCGCCACATGATTAAAGCAGTCGAAGCAAATACCAAACTCAGGCATGCTCACATGATTGGGATTACGAAGCAGATTATGGAAGACGGGATGTGCAGCGATTATAAAGAAATCCAGCGAGTGAGCAGGCTG
Source organism: Sedimentisphaerales bacterium (assembly GCA_032250555.1). Taxonomy (GTDB): domain Bacteria; phylum Planctomycetota; class Phycisphaerae; order Sedimentisphaerales; family Anaerobacaceae; genus NIOZ-UU13. Next base: position 7,981 of record JAVVFI010000206.1, on the reverse strand, counting down.
GTTTACGAGAAGGTTAGAAACGCAAAAAAGATTAAGGTAGAGACTCAAAGAGGCAGCGATTTTGTTGCCGAATTCAGCTCGGAACTCAAATGGAACATCAGTGACGGCGATATCCGTCCGGGCCACTGGAATAATCTTCCCGATGGTGAGGTGTTTACATCGCCGCTCAATATCAACGGTAAGGTTATTATCGACGGCTGTCTTGGCGATTTCTTTGCCGAGAGATACGGCTCTCTCGAAGATACGCCGATGATAATCGAAGTTGCGGATGGCCGGGCTGTAAGGGAAAGTCTTCAGTGCGGTAATGAGCAGCTTCGGCAGGAGTTTTCCAGATATATTTTTGAAACGGATGAAAACAGCAGCAGAGTTGGTGAATTTGCAATCGGCACGAATACCGGCCTGACCAGGCTCATCTTCAACCTGCTTCAGGATGAAAAGATACCCGGCGTACATATTGCTTTCGGCAGCCCTTTGCCCGGCAAGACCGGTGCCAAATGGGACAGTAAAGCACACGTTGACGGTGTAATAAAACATACGAGCATTTACGTAGATGGCGAAATGATTATGAATAAAGGTGAATTCTGTTTTGAAGAATTCGCGTGAGGCCGCCCGGGATCTGATATAATAAAGCTTATTCTTTAGGAGGTGATATGATGTCACTGGTTAACAATCACTTAACACAATATCCTGCCAACAGAAAACTTTTAACGCCAGGATTGCGAATCACCCGCAGGAAGTTTTTGCATACAACAGCCTTGACTGCCGGCAGTATTCTGATAGCAAATACAGCCAAGCTCAAGGCCAACTCAATGACCTTCCTCACCAAAGAGGGCTCGACGGAGCATTTCTGGTATCGCCCGCAGCCGGAAGGGCCATATATCGATTCGCAGCGGCTCAATAAGGCTTTCGGCTTCACCGACAGTGCTGTATATCTTTCCGAGGACAACGCCCGAACATGGCCGCACAGCATGTCTTTTGAAAACGCCGGCAACATTACTTTCAGCGAGATTCTTGGAAACGGCAATATACTCTTCGCCACACGAACAAGGCTTTACCTCAGCACCGACAACCTCAAGACCTGCCGGCAGATAACAGTGAAGGACGCCCGCGGCAACGATTACATCCCGCACAAACCGAAAAACCCGGATCGTCCCGGCTGGTACTTCCACCCGCTCGACGGTGTTCATACGTTCGACGTTAACGGCGTCGAGATGCTTATATGGGGCAACTACTGCAACGTCCTCGGCGGTGCGGTCCCGATCAACATCTACTGCTCGACCGACAGCGGCCGGACAGTGAAAATCGCGTATAGCTTCGGACAGAATCCCCACTACCGGGACAACGGCTCCGAAGGCGGAGGCCCGACGGGCACGCTGCTCGGTAATCCGGATAATCCGGTCATCTGCCGGCATGTGCACTGCGTTGTATATAACCCGGCAGAAAACGCGTTCTATGCCTGCACGGGTGACCGCGAACAACCCGAGGGGCATGAGTGTCACTGGCTCAGAGGTACCTACGATGCGAATAACGACAAATGGCTATGGAAGGTCATCGTATCGGATGCCTTCAACTCTCGATACAAATCCGGCGGATTTAATTTTGTTGACGGCAAACTATACTGGGCCGCCGACGCCAACGGAGCCTTGCCATACGACCGGGGTATCTTTCGGTGCGACCCGGCCGACATAACAAGACGCGAAGCTCACACGACACTATTTAACGCCGAATACGAATCGGCCAATATGATTATTCAGGACGGTGTGATTCTGGCGGCTCATTATGCACCGGCCTCGCCATACTCTACGGGATTTATGTATTCACCAGATATGGGCAAGACCTGGGCACAGTACGACCTGGTCGCGTTCGGCCCTCGCTCGCCGGTCCGCTTCCACAAGAAGAACAGCGACGGCTGGTTCCGCATCGACCTTAGAACCGGATGGATAAAACGCTCCGACGTAATATTCATCAAGCCGAAGTAACTGAGTGAACCACACATCCCTAATAGTCAGCGGAATTGTAAAGAAAATTAAAATAAATGAAACAGAAACCTGAAGCCAGTGAAAAATATAAGACACTATACAGAAAAATTACTCGAACACTCGCTTTACCCTCTATGGTAATCACATGTTTAATTATCTTTGATATTATTGCCCCTGCTTCTAAGTTTGATAAAGCCGTAATAACGAGAAAAAACACCTATCGCACCAAATCGGGAATTAACTACAACATTCAGGCAAAAGGGAAATATGATTATCACGAAAAGGTCAACAAACAATTCTACGACACAGCTAAAATTGGAGATGATATTAATGTTGCATTAAGCAGATTTTTTGGCGAGTGGAAATCTATTGAGCTTATTCGCGAAAACAAGGTTATTATAAAAACCACCGGATTGGGTATCTATTACATGGGAATATTTGGATTACTATTCCTGGTTCCTCTTTTAGCTTTTCTATCCAAAGAGAAATTTCTCTCTAATCTGCTTCTAATTATTTTCATACCGGTACTTGAGTTTATAGCAATATTGCTTTGGATTAAATTAATATTGGTTTTGGCAGATGTAATTGAAAAGGTGTAACAATTGTTTCATGCCTTCCTGCCAGACCGAAGCTAAGCTTTACGGCTCATAGCCGAGCTTTCCCCAGATACCCTTCTGCACCCACTGCACATCCAGCTTGCCATCCTCGGTAGCCGGAGCAAAGAGCCCCTCCCAGGTGCGGACGTTATTGCGTCCCTGCTTGATAGTTTCGATACCCTTCCACTTGTGGTATTCTGCGTGACCGTCGCCGCAGGAAAAAGTAGTGCCGTCACCGTGTCTTGTTACAGGCTGGTCCCACCACTTAGGCTCGTTGTACCTCGTGGAGTAAGCATCCGGACTCGAGAGACCCTCGTCGATGAAGATTAATCTCTGGGCCGGCTGGGGAACGAGCATACGTTTTTTGAAAACCGGACTGCCGTCTATCGACCTGCCGTTACTTGCAATCATCATGGCGTATGTCATCAGCTCACCCCTGTAGCCTGCGGGGCATTTGTAGAGATTGATCTCTTTGACGTAAGGCCATAACGCTCCATCCTGGATTCCCTTTATCTGGGCACCCTCCGGCAACTGCCCGCCCTGCGCCCAATCGGACGCCCAGGTGACACCCACCCAGGGATCGCCGAACTGGCTCCTCCACGTGCCGCCCGCCTCGCAGCTTACCAGCTTATCGTCGTTGTCATCGGCATACAGAATCCAGGCCATACCAAGCTGCTTTAGATTGCTGAGACACACCGCCCGCTCGCCCTGCTCCTTGGCCCTCTTAAGGGCTGGCATCAATATCGCCATCAATACCGCGATTATGGCGATAACCACTAAAAGCTCTATTAGTGTAAAACCCTTTCGCTTACACATGACGTTAGTCCTTCTCTTTCAAAGAGAGGCCATGAATTTAACTGACATAATTACCTGAGCCAATTATAACACCGTCAAAAGGATGAAACAAGCAATAACAGAACTTTAATGTTCAATGCATTCGTAAGAAATATTTACAAACTTAATGGCCGGCGATGTGATACGATCTCCGTACGCCTCTCTATTCTTGAACCACTTCCTGTTCAAAGGCAAAAATACAAAATGATCGACGAATAAGTTTCGCTCATGATATTGGTGAAAAAGAATGCCTGGAAAATACTCTAATTTTCTTTGCGGTCAAAATAAATCTGCTGGGTCTTAACAAAGCCTTCCGGTGTCAGGTTGAGTCTGTTAAGAAGCTCAATGGGAAGCATCGCAGCAAGCGTCTCGCCCGTAAAATCGCTGCATGCCACGAAATGACAGATAAAAATAATCGCCCCCATATAGTCAAAGTCACTATCAATAAGCGGGCTGTGGTGTCTGAGTACGGCCTGCTGCAATAGTGTCGAGAAGTTCCACTTTTTGCATAGCTGCATACCCACCCGGCAATGGTCCAGGCCAAGCAGCTTTCTTTCGTCGTCAACGATTGTATTCATCATCGCACACGGCGTGCCGAGCAGCGGGGCCGTTACCCTGTTGCTAAGCAGTATTATCGCAAGCCTGCCCATATCGTGTATAAGCCCGGCCACATAAGCCACCTGGCAATCATGCTCGTCCGCTTCGAGTATTTCGGATATTGTCCGGCAGGCAAGAGAAATCTCCTGAGAGTGCTGAAAGTAATCGTCCAGGTGGTCAAGCATGTTAAATTCTTTTGCGATGATATTCCGGGCATACCAGACGCCTATCAGTTGAATGAGCGGCTTTATCCCGACGCTGTTTACAGCCTCCTCGATAGTATCATCATGGCCTTCCGGTCTGATGCTGAAGGTGTTGGCAAGATGCAGAAGGTCGGCACAAAGACCCGGATCCTGTTTAACAAATGCAAGCAGCTCCTCGTCATCCATCTCCTGAACATTGGCGGCATTAAGAAGCTCACCGACATTGCCCGGCATCGGAGGAAGCCGGTGAATAAACTGTGTTACCTTATCTTCAAAATCCTTCTGCGTTTCCATTTCTTTACCGCTTTACTTAATATCAAACTTCAATAATAAATCACCACCGCAGCGAATTCAACATTTTTCCACCTCAAGGAAAAACAGAATGAACATTTGAAGTTGACGGCGCTGGTCGATTCTGATATTCTTCGCAAGTTATGAAAATTGACCTTTTTTTAATGAGAGGACATTATGAAACGAAGAACATTTCTCGGATTAAGTGCCGGCGCGGCCGGAAGTCTCTGTTTGGCGGGTTGTGAAAGCCTGAATGCGATGTTTGGAGGCTCAAAAGTTCCGTTCAAGATTTCCCTTGCCCAGTGGTCGTGGCACAGAAGGCTTCGCGGTCAGCAGCAGCCGAAAATGGACAATCTCGATTTCGCCGTGAATGCCCGGAAATTCGGTATAAAGGCGGTCGAGTACGTTAATCAGTTCTTTATGGACAAGGCTGAAGATACAAGTTACCTGGCCGAGATGAAAAAACGCGCAAAAGACAACGGCGTCGAATCCGTACTGATTATGTGCGACGGTGAAGGCAACCTCGGCGATCCCGATTCACAGCGGCGCACCCGGGCGGTCGAAAACCACTACAAGTGGCTCGAAGCTGCCAGGTATCTCGGCTGTCACTCCATACGCGTTAACGCCGCCTCAAGCGGCACATACGAAGAGCAGATCGAGCTGGCCGCAGATGGACTGCAGCGTCTCAGCACAAAGGCCATCGAATACAATCTCAATGTAATCGTAGAAAACCACGGCGGCCTGTCATCCAACAGCCAGTGGCTCACCAGGGTAATCAATAAGGTCGGACTGCCCAATTGCGGGACACTGCCCGACTTCGGAAACTTTCCGCCGGTAGCGGACAAATATGAATCCGTCAAAATGCTGATGCCCTTCGCAAAAGGCGTCAGTGCAAAGAGCTACGACTTCAATGAACAAGGCGATGAGACTACGATTGATTTCTACCGAATGCTGAAGATTGTCGTTGATTCCGGCTACAATGGCTATGTCGATGTCGAGTATGAAGGCAGCAGGCTCAGCGAAGACGATGGTATCATAGCCACAAAAAAACTGCTGGAAAAGATTCAGAAGCAGATGATGAATGCATAAGACAAGCCGTCATCCGCGATGTAGCTGATTCGTTCCAGCTTCGAGATTAAAGCATGATTGTCGGTGTACTGACAGCTCATCTTTCCCTGCAGGGGATAACATCCCTCAAGGGAAAGCGAAGCATAATAAAGAGCTTAATCGGCAGGCTCAAAAGCCGGTTCAACATCTCGATTTCAGAAGTGGACCGCCAGGACAACAAGGCTCTCGCCATCATAGGTATATCAATAGTCGGCAACGACTCTCACTTCATAGATCAGCAGTTCGACGCCGTAATTCATTTTATGCGCAACGACGGCCGGTTCTATCTGAGCCAGGTCGAGCGGGAAACTTTCTCGTAAAACAATCAGCGCCTTGTAAACTTATCAAACACTGAAATTACCGGCAGGGCATTGCCTTCATCATCGAACATGCCTCTTCTGCGAAGGCCTCCCGTCACGGCAGGCTCCCACCAGAAAATCCCTTTGCCCCTGTTGTCCGGAGTGTTAAGAACGACACGATTAACCTCCTCAAGAAACTGCCTCTGGCCTTCAGGGCTCTCCGGGAAAGATGATTTCTTATTTTTGTATTCGGCCTGCCTCCAGTTATAAGCAACCTCCACGAGGATTATGTCCTTCTTATATTCATTGGCCATGAATATCATATTTTCTCTAAGCTCCAGCAGGCTGCCGTGCCACCACGGATAGTAGGACTGCCCGATGATATCATAGTCAACACCATAAGAGTGCCACTTGTCAAAAAAGGCCTTCGTCCGGCTCTTACTGCCGCCTTTATCGATATGCACCATAATCAGCGGCCGTTTCCCGTTACCCCGGCCGGCATCGACGCCGTTAATCCCCGCTTTCATCAGCTCGGCGAAGTTGTCCCAATTGTCAGTCAGCTTACCGTCTGGCCAAAGCATCCCGTTGGATATCTCGTTACCGGGCTGGACCATGTCCGGCAGAACACCTGCCTCCTTAAATGCGATGATTGTATCACGGGTATACTCGAATACCGCCTCCACCAGCTCGTCATGAGATTTATCCGCCCAGGCCTTGGGGATATATTGCTTACCCGGGTCGGCCCACGTATCGGAGTAGTGGTAATTCAGTAAGAACTTAAAGCCGAGCTTCTTAGCTTCCTGAGCCAGGGCAATAGTATATTCAAGATTGTTCGGCAGGCGCGTTGGTGTATGGAAAAGCCGCAGCCGAATCCAATTGTACCCATGCTCTTTGAATATCACAAGACCAGGTTTTTCTTCGCCGTTGTCCCTGAATGCAGTCCCTCTGTCCTCGGCCTGTTTGAGAAAAGATAAATCCGCACCGATGGCGTAATCCATCGCCTGGGCGAATCCGCATATACACAACTGCACCGCAAACCAGAATGTCACTATCACAGAAAGCGAAAACTTATTAAATTTAATACCTCTATTCATTTTTTACTGCCTTCCTTTTCAATTTTGTCACTTTATATCAATATTTACGCATTCACATTTGAAATCAGGCTTCTATTACAGAATCTTATCGACGATATACCTCGCGCCGATAAATATATCCACCGCCATCGCCGCACAAAGCACAAGCCGCCGAAGCAACAGCATTCGTAATTTCGCACGTATCATAAAGAAAATAATCGCCCCCACAATCGCACCGAGCGCATACATCTTCCCTGCTTCGGTAAAGAGTCTTGCGTATCCCGCTCCGAGACCTAAAAATGTCTGAAAGTATTTCGACGCCAGCAGCAATGTTACGATAGCAAGCACAGCCATGATAGCCGCCGTCACCAGCACCCACCAGCGGTCTGTAAAGCCGGCAGAGGCAAGTCCCTGCATCCCTTCGCCGATAAGTACCGAACAGCACAACACGGGAATCGTCAGCCACATAACGGGACTGACCTCAACATAAGAATTAAAAGCATCATAGAACGACAACCCCGCACCGAGAAAAATAATCACAACCACGCTGTACCGACGGGCAGCCAGCATCATACAAACACCAATAACCAGCGCCGCTATAGGAATATGATAAAAGCCAATCAGAGTTATTTTTTGTTTGGCCGTAATGAGCGGAGCAAACAAACCCGTCAAATCAGCCGGATTCAGTCTGGTCTGCGTTGAAACCGCAAATAGCCGGTAATAAGTTGTAACCTGAAAGAAAACCACTATCGCCAGAAACGGCAGGACCACAAGCGGAATCCTTAACCATCGCCGCTTCTCTTTAAAACCAAAAGCCGCCGGGCAAAACAGCCATGGTATAGCCGCCGCCAAAAAACCGGCCGAAGGATGATATTTGGCTAATCCGAGTATGAACGGCCCGAAGCCGTAAATAGCTCCGGCAAACAACGACTCAGCAAATCCGGCCACCCAACGCCGGCTGAGAACATAACAGCCCAGCGACGACAAACAAACATTCACAAC
>JAVVFI010000205.1:0-9639 GCA_032250555.1 Sedimentisphaerales bacterium | reverse complement strand
ACTGACAAGCCAATATACAGCCATAAAAAAATATTTATGTTGAAATATACGTAATCTAAAAAATTTGCAAAAACTGTGGAAAGATATAAATTAAAATATTATTTAAAAGTTAAAAGGCTTAAATAGATGAAAAAATCATCTATTTAAGTCCCTTTTGTTCGAATTTATCGCAGCAATCATCGGCATCGTGACGTTCATTATCATGAAGACACAATCCATCTATTACAGGATTTCTGTTTGGATCTCCGCAGCGTAAAGAGTAAATAGTAGGCTCAAATGATTTACAAATTCTGCATTCTTTCATAACAAAACCTCCCGAAAAAATGAAGGTCAAAAAGCAAAAATGAGTATAAATGAATTATAACACCACAGCTAAAGTCCGATAATATTTTCGCCTGGGTCTCGCAAAGCAAGAGGTTTACCTAATATTTCGTAATATAGAATCGCCCTTTTCAGCTGGTCAGGGTTTTCATGATCAAATAAAACTTCGGAGAGATAACTTGACTCTTCAGATTGGGAAGGTATACGTTTACACTTGTCTGACAAATTGACAACTTTCGTAGTAATATCCGGAAGCACTCGAATACCTTTATCAAGTTCAGCAGAATTTCCAAAGTCTCGTTGGGCCTGTGGAGTTGGTTTCACTAATTTAGATTTTGCTGGTGCTGATGTGGATTGAGTTTGTCTTGCTTGTTTAGTCTCGGCAGCATATTTTCGTATGGCGGCCTGAGGACGGGCTGTATTCTTGCGTGTCGCCTGGCCGGACGGCCGGGTTTCCTGAGTTGATTTCCCCTCGGCTGCCTGCTGAATCTCTCTAAATATCTGTTCCAGTATCCCCCCGCCGCCTGAAGATGGTTTCCGTTGAGGTTTGCGAGTTTGCTGTTCCTGAGATTGATCTTCAGGTTGTTTGCCCTTTGCTTTGATGAGAGCGCTAAGACCATAAACAGCTGCTAAAACAACCATGACAAGTATATTAATCCAGCCGTCGTCATTACCGCGGGCAATTACAATTATTTGTGCCAATGAATAGTACATATAATTAACCTGTTAAGAACATAATGATGTTATTCTTTATTTTTGGGTTTCGAGATAGAATCTCTCATTGATGTATCGGCCATAATGTTTTTCATTCTGTAATAGTCCATAATGCCTATATTGCCTTTCTGGAAGGCCTCAGCCATAGCTAAAGGTATCTTTGATTCGTTTTCTACTACAAGTGCCCGCATTTCCTGTTCACGGGCGACTGCCATTGCCCTGCGTTTTTCCGCTTCGGCCTTTGCTCTTCGCATATCCGCCTCAGCCTGGGCCGCTTGTAATTGAGCGCCGACATTTTCGCCTACATCTACGTCAGCAATATCAATAGAAAGAATCTCATAAGCTGTTCCGGCATCAAGCCCTTTGGCTAAAACTGATTTTGAAATATCGTCTGGATTTTCCAGGACGCTCTTGTATGTTATAGCACTGCCGATAGTAGTAACAATTCCCTCACCTACGCGGGCGATAATTGTCTCCTGAGTGGCACCGCCAATGAGTCTTTCTATATTGGCTCGGACAGTAACACGCGCCTTTGCCTTCAACTGAATACCATCCTGAGCTACTGCATCTATTGTGCCTCTGCTTTTTTGAGGGTCAGGGCAATCGATTACCTTGGGATTAACACTGGTCTGGACGGCCTCGAGAATGTCACGGCCGGCCAGGTCAATTGCAGTGGCCGTTTGCAAAGACAAATCGATATTTGCTCTGCTGGCGGCGATCAGAGCACGAACAACGTTTGGAACATTACCGCGGGCCAAATAATGGCTTTCCAGGTCTCTTGTCGTTAGTTTCAGACCTGCCTGAATTGCGGTTATTTTACTTATGACTATGGTCGTGGTATCGACCTTTCGAAGCCACATCCCGATCAGCTCTGAGAATTTAACATCGGCTCTCGATAGCTTAGCCTGCAGCCACAGCCGGAAGAATTTTAAAAACAGCATCAGGAACACAAACGCTGCAAGGAGTACTATTACCAGAAGAGCTATTCCGACTATTTGCAAGGGATCATCTGCCGCCAGGATTATATTTATTAAATTCATAGTTATTTTCCTTTCATTAACTTTCTTCTATTGTACGAACGGTTAACTGTGTACTTTCAACATTGATGACTTTGACTTTTTTATCTTTTTCGACATATCCGCTTTCGGCTACGCATTCAACTCTTTGTCCTGCAAAATCACACATTCCAACAGGCCGCAGCGGTGTAAGAACGATACCTACCTTACCAAGCAGTTCTTTTAGCTCAGACGTATCCGGTATAGCATCGCCCTGCTGCCGCTCCGGTGGAGTAAGAGTAACACTTTTGCCGAATCTGGTTTTTGGGAATATTCGGTAGGCAAAAATCAGAACCGTTGGTATCATGACAACTGCGATACCTATTCCAATCCAGCCTGCTATTGTGCTGTAATGAAAGAAAATCACTGCACCGCCGATTAAACACGCCAGCGCGCAGAGACTTATCAATCCTCCGCTCGGCACGAATATCTCAGCTATTATCAGAGCCGCACAGGCAAAATAAAGAAAAACTGCAAAAACCAGCCACCAAATCATAAGCTAATCCTTATTAAATTATCGTAAGCCCACCTGTGGCGGGCTGAAAATCTCCATATCAGACTCCTGTGCAAACATTATTGCACTATAGTCTAACTGTCTGCTTTTTTGACGACCACTCTGTTGCCATGAATCTCAATTATCTCAACCTTTGTGCTTTTGTCAAGGAACTCGGCTTCAGCTACTACATCAACGATAGCATCGCCGAATTTGGCTTTTCCTGTTGGTCTCAATTTCGAAATTACCTCACCGGAATCACCTATTTTTATACTTACTGTTTTACTCTCGGGAGGTATTGTCATACTAATTTGCATTTGATCGCCCTGCTTTGGGGCCGTTGGCATAAGTATCAGGCCGCTTAGGAACTGAATCCGAGGCAGATATTTTGACAACAGCCACACCAGAACAATAGACCCGGCAAAACCGAGCGATAATCCCACGACTCCCCATGTGAAATCACTCCAGGCAACTGCATCCTGAGGCCAGGGTAATTTGTCCGGTGGATTCTTGATAAGCATGCCGAATAAGCCGGCGAATATACATATTATTCCTGTAAAACCTGCGATACCGAAACCGGGCAGAACCAAAAATTCGATTAGAAGCAGGAGTATTCCTAAAATAAATATCGCTACTTCCACCCAGTTAGCCAATCCGATAAGGTATTTACTTCCAATTATGATTGTAAAGCATATAACCGCAACCAAACCGGGCAATCCCACACCTGGAGTGTTAAATTCAATATATACCCCCAGTAAGGCAAGCATAACAAGGATGGCCATGACTGCCGGAGAATTAATCCATCGAACCATCTCTTCCGACCAGTTGGTTTCAAGCACCATCAACTCATCCGCAAAACTTATACCATCACGTTTACCTAAAAACTCAAGAGCCTCAGCCCGGTCTTTGACCTGTGCCCTGGCTATACCGTATTCGAAAGCTTCTGAAGCGGTGAGTGTTAAAAGCTCATCATCTTTGACAATCAGCTCCTGGTTGTCCAGATCGTATTTGTTTGGGTCTTTGGGCAGTTGATCACTCTCGAAGAATTCATACTTGCCTGTTTGCAAATCTTTTACTCTATAGACCTTTATTTGCATAGTTACCATAGCTTTTAAAAGTGCTGCCGGATAGCCATTGGCTTCTGCCGCACGCATGAAAGCTGCGCGGGTAAAGCTTTCGGCTTTTTCCCGTTCAACGCCTTCAAGTTTACCACCGAGAACAATCGGAGCACAATCGCCTATCGTCGTGTTCTCGCGCATTATTATGTCCTGACAGGAGACACTTATCATCGCGCCGGCTGATATAGCTTCTGTGGTTATATAGGCGACAGTGTTGACTTTTTTGCCTATATCGAGTATGAAGTATTTTGATATATCGTCCGCTGATTTGAGGATGCCGCCGTATGTGCTTATTTCAAATATCAGGTATTCCACACCTTCATCAAGGGCTTTTTGGGCTCTGCGCTGGATGGATTTATAAAGTCCATTATCAATCATCCCCTCACATATGATTATTGCGGCTTTTGTACTTTGTATCTCAGCGGGGGTGTTACTGGACTCTTCTGCTGTGACCGCTCCCCAAATTAATAACAGGCACGGCATAACAATCACGATTTTTCGAAGTGTATTCTTCATAATGAGAATTCTACCTTTATATCACCGCTTTGGCAATGTAAATAGTAGTTTGCAAATCATACCATTTTCCCTGCTGAGAAAGGAGCTGGATTCTACAATACATCCACTACTTTCGGTTTGATCCCCTCCCATTGCAATCCGCCTATTATCGCTTGAGCGATATTTGTGAGGTGATCACCAATTTTTTCGATATTATCAACCATATCGATGAATATAAGGCCGGTTTCCGCTGTGCAGACGCCTTCGGTCATACGCTGGACATGACTGCGACGAAATTCCATTTGCATCTTGTTGAGATTATTCTCATTAGTCAAGGCGGCTTCTTTAGCTGCTTCAATGTCATTATTTTCCAAAGCTGCTATAACATTATCGAACATCTGCTCAATTTCTTTTCTTAGTTGCTCAGCCTCTGTTAATGCTGAATCGCTAAACGAAAGTTTTTGCTGTATCTTTCGTTCAGCTATTTCGACAATATTGACGGCGTGGTCACTAATACGTTCAAGGTCATTAACGGTATGCAAAAGTACCGGCAGCTCAATAGATACTTCGTCCGATAAGTGCCTGCTAGATAATTCTGAAAGATATGATGTGATTTCGATCTGCAATACATCGACAAAGTCTTCAATTTCTCTTACTGATCCAAGTGTTTTTATGTCATCGTCAATAATTCCGTTTATGGAGTACATAAGGGCTTTTTTGGCTGTTCTTGACATACGCATGATTTCACGCTTCGTCTGCTGTAAAGCTATCACGGGGGTATTCAGCAAGTGATTCTCCAGAGCCACAGGCTTTCGTGCCAATTCCTCTTTAGTAACCGGTATAATTTTCATTACTGTCGCTTCCAGCCAGATAATAATTGGCAGGAATATAATAGTGTTAAGTACATTAAACGTACAGTGTGCAGCAAATATGTGAATCATAATTGTACTTTGAGTCAAATGACCCGGCACAATAAATTTGACAATATTGCTATACAATGGTGTCCAAATTATTGGCAGCATATAGAGCACACCTATTACATTAAACATCGTGTGTCCCATAGCTGTTCGTTTGGCATTTCGTGATGTTCGAAGTGCCGCTAACTGAGCCGTAATTGTGGTGCCAATATTATCACCAAGAATAAACGGTATGGTGACTCTAAGTACTAAGTCCCAGTCCATTCCGAAGGCCCCCTGAAAGGCTAACATCTGAATCATTGCAATTGATGCCGAGCTGCTTTGCAGCAGCATGGTTATGATTGTTCCAGCCAGAACCGCCAAAAGCGGATTACGGCCAACCCATATCAGGGCCTGCTGTACACCCTGATCGTCTTTTAGAGGGGCAAACGCTTCCTTCATAAAATGTATGCCCAGAAACAAAATCCCAAAACCAATTAATACCTCACCGATACTTTTTGTCTTTTGTGTTTTTCCAAGGACAGTGATTAGCAATCCAATTCCTACAAGTGGAAGTGCATAACTTGTTATTTTAAAAACTGCAAAAGCAGAAACCAGGAAAGCGGTAAAGGTTGTTCCAACGTTTGCACCCAGAACAACACATAATGCCTGTTTTAACGTCAGAAGACCCGCATTTACAAATCCGACTGTCATTACAGTTGTAGCTGAACTCGATTGAATCAGGCAAGTTGTTAATGCTCCGACAAGAACTGCAATAATCCTGTGTTTAGTCAGCGCTTCAAGAATGTTTTTGAGTTTCTGCCCTGCTATCTTTTTGAGGCCATTCGACATCAATCCCATACCGAACAGAAACAAACCTAACCCCCCCATCGTTCCAAAAATCATCTCTTTGACCATTCTGTTTCCTTAATTTTTGAGCATTAGTTTTATTTTCTGATTGCGCGGTAATTCTGTCTGTTTTCGAGTGTGAGGTCAAGTAAAAAAAAGGTCGAGAATTAATTCTATTTCACTTATGTGAGATTATTGAGAATCTCTATCCCCTCTTGAATTTTGGTGTCACTGGTCGCGTAACTTATCCTGAAATGCGTATCTCTTTCGCTGAACACATTTCCCGGTATAATGAGCACATTGCTGGCAATGGCCTTTTCTACAAACTTGCTTCCTGAGCCGCCGGGAGCTTTAATAAACGCATAAAACGCTCCGCCCGGCTTGAGAAGCTCGAACTTGTCCTTTAATCCAGTATAGAGAAGATTCCTTTTGTTTCTGTATGAATCGACCAAATCACTAATCTTGTAATCTAGAGCAGCAATAGCTGCTATCTGGAAAGGTCCAGGCGCACAGACAAAGGTATATTGCTGTATCTTGGTCATCTCTTCGATTACGTTTTTAAGAGACCCACAAGCCGCCACATAGCCAAGGCGCCAGCCGGTCATCGCATAAGACTTGCTGAAACCCCGTAGCAAAAGCGTTTTCTCGTAGTAATTAGCTATGCTTGGGCATTCGCCGTCATAACAGAATTTCTCGTATATCTCATCGGTCAGTACGAGTATGTCTTTTTCGGCTGCAACTTCAGCTAATCTCTTGATTTGCCCTTTTGAATGCACCACACCAGTCGGATTGCACGGTGAATTGAGGATAATCATCTTGGTTTTATTGGTTATAGCATCGGCGATTTTCTCGATGGGCAGTTCAAAATTCGGATAACTATCTACAAAGACACATCTTCCTCCTAACATATTGATTACATGTTTGTAGATGACGAAGTACGGGTCGGGGATAATCACTTCATCATTAGGATTAATAATCGCCATGAACGCCAGCAGAAGCCCCCCACTCACACCGCTGCTTATCAGAATCGCCGGATTTGACCAGCCGAATTCATTTTGTAGTTGTTCAGATATTCTTTTCTTCAGGACAGCGTCACCTGCCGTTTGTGAATATTTATTTTGCCCTGCTCTGATTGCGTTTATCGCTTCTTCTTTTAACGGTTCCGGCACATCGAAGTCCGGCTGACCTATCGAAAAATTTACAGGGTCTTTCAGTGACCCCGCCAGCGCAAAGACTTTACGAATCCCACTTGCGTCGATTTTACTTGTTCTGTTTGCGAGTATTTCTTTCATATGCTGACATACTAACGATGTGACCTTAAATCGTCAATTGGAAATCGAAATGCCGCCGAATGATCAAATCAGAAAATTTTAACCTATAGTTATATTGTGGAATGCTACTGATGCTTTTGGTGTCGTTTATCCCCTGCCGCCCTATTTATTTGGAGGTTATGTTATATCTAATTATCGTTGATTTGAAATGTCACTTTCCTCACAGAGAAACAATCGTCTCCTGAAAAAAGTAAATAACAGCTTTTACCATCCTTACTCATCCACTTAGTAGGCATGCTGCTTGTCTCCCCGGGTCCGACATCCCATTGCTGATTATAAAAGACAGTCGTCCATGGCCCCCAGGGCTCCGGAGCATCATAAATGCCGAAGCCGCCCTGAAACCGTGGCCCTTGTTTATTTTTACTGAATGGAAGAATCTGGCACCATAAATACCTTTTTAGTCCGGCGTTATAGCTGATACCGGAGCGGTAGCAACTTCTAAGATTAATAAATACAGCCTTCGTTTCCTGAATGTTTCTTGTCCACATCGGCTGTCGCCGATTGTTAACGCCATTGAAGAATTCATAAGCATCTCGTCTGCGAATATGGTTTTTTGGTACCCTCGCCATTACCATTCTGTCCGCTGGCTCATAGGCACTGTCACTATCATGCGAATAGATGTAAACAAAATCGTCTCTCGCACCGGAATAATTTCTTCCAAAATTTAAAAATGTCGGTGCACCAAAACTCGTTCTAAATTTCCAGTCGCACCACTCCCAGCTTTTGCCATGATCTTCAGACCAGGCCACCTGCGAATTACCGGTATTTCTAACAAACATATAAAGCACACTATCGATACAAATAATCCCGCTTGCTTTCGCACCCTCTGCTCCCTGCCCTATTCGTTCGCCTGTATCAGTGCGTATGTTAACTCCTCGAAAATCAGGTGGTGTTCCTGTAATCTTTGCAATACCAAGACTCAATTTCTTTTTTGTTTTCGGCTCAAATCCCCAGCCGTCACCATAAGCTGTGTATTGATTATCATCGTCCGCCCAGGTAATCGGCCAGTTGTCACTTCCCTTGGCTTTGCGCACAATTGAAAAAGGAGGCTCAAAGTTGGCTTTTTCAATCAAGCTGCTTCTGGGATAAGGCGGTTCAATTATGGCATCCATTACCGGATTAAAAAGATATTTTTCCAGGCTGCTCCAGAATCCTTCACCTTTGGAAGCGTCATAAAGATTTGAGCCGTTACGTACGAGAATAAGGTCGAGACTGGGTACTACCAAAAGTACCTGATTGCCGGCCCCGGCTCCCCCAAAAGCATCACGTGGCACTTTAGCCCATACACCGTCAAAATTCGTCCACCACCCCAATCCGGAGCCGGGGTTAGGTTCATTCTCAGGTCTGTCAGGTAAAGGTGTTCCTGCATACTTAACTACCTCTTCAACGCATTTTAGTTTAATAAGCTGCTTACCCTGCCAGTTACCCTTTCGCAGCATAAGCCGGCCCACCCGAGCTACTGCACGAGCAGTGTAACTACCCCCGCCCCAGTTGGCAACCAGGTTCAAGCCGTTTACTTTATATGTTTGAACGTATCCGATAGACCATTCATCATCCTGCACACCAATGGGAAGCATAATCCGTTCTCGAAGCAGTGTCCTCACATCGCTGTATTTTGTACCCTTTAAACTGGCGGTGACGGCATAGGAAAGCATTGCCATGCCAGGATTGCTGTAAGCGAACTTTGTCCCGGGTGGAAAAATTATTGGGGCTTTGTCTCGGGAGAGTGTGAAGGGATCCGGATCTTTCTTCCAAAATCCACCCTTCCATCCCGGCAACTCAAAATGAGGAATCTCATCCTGCTCAGCATCTTCAATGCCTGAGGAATGTGTCGCTAAATGGCGAATGGTAATTTTTGACTTCTTTGGATTTTCTTTCCATTCTGGAATATATTTACAAGCTGGTTCATCTATGCTGAGTCGCCCATCGTTTAGAGCAAGCATTAGAGAAACGCCGCCTACTAATGCTTTGGCAAGTGAAGCTGTGTAATGACGTTTGGTGGGACCCAACCCCGATGCATACCATTCATATATGATTTTGTCATTTCTGATAACCAGGAACGTTTTTGTGCCTTTTGCAGCGAGGGTATCTTTTGTTGCATCAAGCTTCTCGGACGACATGCCTTCACTTTCAGGCGATACTGTTTTCCATTCAAACTCTGCCTGCCCTGCAAATACGAACTGGGAAAGACAAGTGACTATCAGTAAACATGAAATTATTCTCATTGAAATGCCCCCCTCTTATTATCACTGATACCGAATGCAGATATGGCATTTATTCCAGTCGATATGATTACGATTAACTGATTTCTTACTTTCGACTCATTCATGACGATAAGAAAATCCTCAAGAAGCAATCACTAATAGG
>JAVVFI010000204.1:0-9661 GCA_032250555.1 Sedimentisphaerales bacterium | reverse complement strand
TAGCAGCTTCGATAGTTGCACCTTGTATCCATGGCGCAAGATGTACGTTATTTCCGTTCACCCAGACGTTAACGGCTTTTCCAAAAGAATTGTAGTAATAGGCCTCAACATTCAGTGGTTTCAAGATTTCCTTTATAGGCTCATTCCAAGATTTGTCATCAGCGATGAAATATGCATTCGTTTTTGCTGAATGTTGCTTCAACAAGCTGTGTTTAGCGTAATATTTTAATGCATTTTCATAACCAACGTAATGGTCGCTCGTTACAGCAATATGGGTACCCACCCTATCTATACCTCCAGACGGACATTTTAAAAGGAAAATCGCCGCGAGGCAACTATCAACGTGTGGATAAACGATTACATCAGAGCTTTTTCCCGTAACAACGTCGCCCACCATGTCACAACCTTTACCAAGATAATCATTTATTTCACCAATAGCACAACATACTATTTGAGACATTCCAAATCCCCTTTCTGATAATATAGAAACAACAACCTATTTTTAGCCAGTTCAAAGCTACATTCTTGAGGTATGCCCCACTTATTAAGTCGAAATTGCCGAATATCTTAATCGGTCCGAGTTTTTCGGACGCGCTAATATAAGTTGAACGACATGTTCAGCGGCGGAAAATTTTCAGCCGCTGCAAAAATAAATATTTCCACGTGATGCTAATCATTGAGGTCACTTGGGTATTCTCTCCAGGTGCCATTTCCAATGCTATGGTTGCTATTTTTGATTTGGTGGCCGACAAAGTCAAGAAAAAGTTTGCAAAATATTTTATTTTTTTCTGAATTTGTTCCAGCTTGCCAACCTTTGCAAGCGGGTGTCGCCGCGGTAATGTTCTGCCAGAGATGCTGATGTTCATTCAACAGTTAAAATGGGCACTGCCTTATATGTGAATTTCTGACAAACTTTGGCGAAAAAAAATTATAATTAGTTTGACAGTAAGTTTTTGCTTCCATAAAATTGTTCTCAGTAATAAGGGGGGCGGGCGAATACTATAATGCATATTATGTATAGTGGTTCGTAGTGTTTGGCTTGTTTGATGTATACAGCTAATGTAGATTGCGGATATGATGTGTATTCGGTTTTTGGTCTTTTGTGGAAATGAGGTTGAAATATTGCTTTAGACCAAAAGCGTGTTCTTTAAGATACTGATTTGGCGGGATATGTCATGGCGATTGATATTGAAAGCCTCCTTTTGGAAGTGAACACGGAGGCCCCTTGTGGCGAAGACCTTTCTTATGACGCCTCTTTTCTGGCTCTCGAAGACATGTTGCGAGCAAAGGCCGG
Source organism: Sedimentisphaerales bacterium (assembly GCA_032250555.1). Taxonomy (GTDB): domain Bacteria; phylum Planctomycetota; class Phycisphaerae; order Sedimentisphaerales; family Anaerobacaceae; genus NIOZ-UU13. The sequence continues at coordinate 8,367 of JAVVFI010000204.1, read as the reverse complement.
CGGTGGAGTGGTAGCCGGTGTTGAGGAAGAGATAGAAGAGCCGAACTGGCGAGAGATCCGCGAAAAAAGCTCCGAACTGCTAAAACGATCAAAAGACCTGCGTCTGGTAATATATCTTACTCTTTCACTTCTGAAGATGGATGGCATAACGGGTTTGAGGGATGGTTTGGCTCTAATGCGGGGACTCCTCGAACGCTACTGGGATGGTCTTTATCCACAGCTCGATCCGGATGATAACAACGATCCACTCGAACGTATTAACATTCTTCAATCGTTGTCTCCGGTGACAATTAGCGAGCAGGACCCGATTAAGTTTAAGCGGCGATTGGCGGAAGTGCCGCTGTGTAATTCAGTTCAGATGGGCAGATTTAGCCTTCGTGATATCCAGATTGCAAAAGATGAAATTACTGTTTCAGATGAACTGAAGGCAAAAGCTCCTAATATTTCTGTGATTGATGCAGCTTTCCAGGATACTACGACAGATGAGCTTCTGGCGATTTCACAGGCTGCTCATGAAGCTATTGAACATATTGGCGCCGTAACCGGAGTATTCTCTGAGCGTGCTGCTCAAGGAGAGACTCCGAATCTTAGTGGCTTCCAGGGAGTTCTTGGAAGTATCCATAAGTGCTTGCAGGAATACCTTGCAAAGCGGGGTCAGGGTGAAACTGTTACTGAGGTCAATACGACGACCGCCGCTGTCGAACAAAAGAAAAGCGGGGTATCACTTTCGGGCGATATCCAGTCTGTACAGGAAGCTCTTTTAGCTCTTGACAAGGTCTGTCAGTATTACGACCGTCACGAACCCTCAAGTCCTGTTCCATTGCTTCTGCGAAGAGCGCAAAGATTGGTCTCGAAAAGCTTTTTGGATGTCATCAAGGATGTCTGTCCTGATGCCGTGAGCAGGGTCCAGTTGATTTGTGGGACCAGCGGTAGTGATGTCGGTGTCGGTAGCAGTGGTGAAGATGACGGTTGGTCGAGTTCATAACCGCTTTTCAATGGGTTTAATAAACCGATATTTTCGGTGAGAGTTTTTTCTTTGGTGAAAGGAGTAAGCATGGCAAAAAAGAAGAGTAGTCAAAAATTCATAGCTCGTAACCGAGCTCCCCGTGTACAGATAGAGTATGATTTGGAGCTCTATGGCGCCGAGAAAAAGGTGAACCTGCCTTTTGTGATGGGCGTCATGGGCGATTTGTCCGGTAAGCCTGCCGAAGGTTTAGCTCCGGTTGCAGACCGCAAATTTCTCGAGATCGATGTCGATAATTTCGACGAACGGCTCAAGGCCATGAAACCCAGAGTTGCTTTTCAAGTGCCGAACACGCTTACCGGCGAAGGCAATCTGAGCGTTGATATAAGCTTTGAGAGTATGGATGATTTCTCCCCGGCTGCAGTAGCGCGTAAGGTTGACGCTCTGAAAAAGATGCTGGATGCCCGGACGGAATTATCAAATCTCTTATCTTACATGGATGGTAAGAGTGGCGCAGAAGAGCTGATAGCGCGAGTCATGAAGGACAAGGCCTTGCTGAATGCCCTGACTTCCGCACCAAAACAGGAAGATGAATCTACTGATACTGCTAAGGAGGGACAGTCCAATGGCTAATGAAAAAGAAAAAGAACAGGCACAGGCTCCTGAAGCTGTAACAATAGAAGCAAGTGAATTCGACTTACTCCTTAAGAAAGAATTTAAACCTAAATCCGACCATGCTAAAAACGCTATCAATTCGGCGGTGCGAACATTGGCCGAGCAAGCCCTGTCGGAGACAGCTCTTATTTCCGATGATGCTGTCAGGTCAATTGAAGCGATCATTGGCGAAATAGACAGGAAATTGTCCGAGCAGATTAATTTGATTATGCATCACCAGGACTTTACGGCACTTGAGGGTAGCTGGCGGGGTTTGAGTCATCTCGTAAATAACACGGAAACAGACGAAATGTTGAAGATACGCGTGTTGAATATGCCCAAGAAGGATTTGGCAAAGACACTCAAGAAGTATAAAGGTACGGCCTGGGATCAAAGCCCGCTTTTCAAGAAACTTTACGAAGAGGAATTCGGCTCCCCGGGCGGTGAACCATACGGCTGTCTCGTCGGTGACTATTATTTTGACCATAGTCCACCGGATGTTGAAATCCTTAACGGTGTAGCCCAGATTGCCGCTGCGGCACACGCCCCGTTCGTAAGTGCGGCCTCTCCAACCTTAATGAATATGGATTCCTGGCAGGAACTCAGTAATCCTCGCGATCTGACGAAAATCTTCCAGACGGCCGACTATGCCCCATGGCGTTCATTACGAGAGTCTGATGATTCAAGGTATATTGCTTTAACAATGCCGCGATTCCTTGGCAGGTTGCCTTATGGAGCTAAAACTAATCCTGTTGAGGATTTCAACTTCGAGGAGGATACTGCCTCCGGTGATCATTCAAAGTATCTTTGGACAAATGCAGCCTATGCAATGGGAGTGAATATTAATCGTTCATTCAAGGAATTCGGGTGGTGTGCAAGGATCCGTGGTGTTGAGAGTGGAGGTATGGTCGAGGGGCTTCCATGTCATACTTTCCCGACCGATGATGGTGGGGTGGATATGAAGTGCCCGACAGAGATTGGTATCACCGATAGGCGGGAGGCGGAATTGGCAAAGAACGGCCTTATGCCGCTGTCACACTGGAAAAACGAGGATTATGCAGCATTTATCGGGGCCCAGTCACTTCAGAAACCGATCGAATATGACGATCCCGACGCAAGCGCAAATGCTAAATTAGCGGCAAGATTGCCCTATCTGTTCTCAACCTGCCGGTTCGCACATTTTCTTAAGTGCATTGTCAGGGATAAGATTGGATCCTTCAAAGAACGCGAAGACATGGCCAATTGGCTCAATAAATGGATAACACAGTATGTTACCAGCGACCCAAATGCATCCGAAGAAGTTAAGGCAAAGTATCCTCTGGCTGCAGCGGAAGTTGTTGTGGATGAAATTGAAGGAGATCCCGGATATTACTCGGCCAAGTTCTTCCTGAGGCCCCACTACCAGCTCGAGGGTCTGTCGGTTTCGTTGCGATTGGTATCGAAGCTGCCTTCGGCCAAAAAGGGAGGTTAATGGATTAGACTGAAATGATTGGATGCGTTTAATGCATATTTGTGTAACTTGCTTAAACGCGGTAACTTAGATGAAAATTATATGTATATTAAGGAGTTGATAAGATGGCAGGAGATTGTTTTCTGAAGATCGATGGAATACCGGGTGAAAGCACCGATGATAAGCATAAGGAATGGATTGAAGTGCTATCGTACTCGAGTGGTGTCGCACAGATGGCCGCAGGAGATCGAAGCACAGGTGGAGCGGCCTCAGGAGGCAGGTGCAGTCACCAGGATTTCTCGATAGTTAAAGAGCTCGATAAGACCTCGCCCACTCTCGATTTACAATGCTGCAATGGTACACACATCAAGAAAGTGGCATTAGAGCTGTGCCGCGCCACCGGTGATAAGACAAAGTATATGGAATATCTAATGGAGGATGTTATAATTTCCTCTGTTAGTATTGGCGGCGGCGGGGGTGGTCTTCCTACTGAATCGGTGACCTTTAACTATGGCAAGATAACGTGGAACTATATTCAGACAGACCATGAGACCGGCAAACCTAAAGGTAACATTCAGAAATTCTGGAGCTTGATTCTAAATAAGGGTGGCTAAAATCTTTACGTTAGACTTCTCCTAAAAGTGATAGGCTTATTCTGTCGAATATTATCGAGGGGAAGGGTTACTCTGTCTTGAAATTGAGGTTGTAAGCATGGAAGCAAAGGAATTATTGCAAAACGGTCGGGTTGGTGAGGCCTTGGCTGAGCTGGAAGGCCAGATACGCAACGACCCATCGAACTCAAAGCTTCGGGTTTTTCTGTTTCAGTTGTTGTCGGTTACGGGAGATTGGGAGCGAGCCCTTACTCAGCTTAACGTGGCTGCAGAACTCGACTCAATGAATTTGCTAATGGCTCAGGTGTGCCGTGCTGCGCTCAATTGCGAAGCTTTACGTGCTGAGATATTTGCCGGCAAACGCTCCCCTCTTATCTTTGGTGAGCCGGCTGAATGGGTCGGTTGGATGGTACAGGCCAACGAAATGATAGCCGAAGGGAAATACCAGGCATCACAGGAAATCCGAGAGCGTGCATTTGAAGTTGCGACTGCTATTGCCGGTTCGGTCGATGATAAGCCGTTCGAATGGATTTCAGATGCCGATTCCAGGCTTGGCCCGATACTTGAGGCCATTTTTGACGGCAAATATTACTGGGTTCCTTTTGCGGCAATAAAGCGCATCCGGATTGAACCACCTGCCGACCTTCGAGATTTAGTGTGGCTTCCCGCACAATTCACATGGGTTAACGGTGGCCACACAGCCGGCCTGATACCGACAAGATATCCGGATTCACAAACCAGCGAAGATAGCGCAATTCTTCTTGCACGCAAGACTGACTGGATTGAAAAGCCCGGCGATTTGTACCTTGGCTTGGGTCAGCGAATGCTGGCCACCGATGCTGATGAATTTCCTTTACTGCAGATAAGACAAATAAATTTGGAACACTCAGAACCAGATATTCAAAGTGGTGAGGCAAATAATGGCTGAGCTAACACCAATGGATCGCCTTCAACCTTGCCTGCTTGACCGCCTCACTGACAATGAACCTGAAGTGAGCAAGGAAAGCCGCGATCAGCGCGTAGTATCGATACGAAGATATAAAAATGCGGTACTTCGCGATTTGGAGATGCTCTTGAACTCAAAAAGCCATCCACTTGGAGATAATATATACGAGTTTAGTGAAGCGGCACGGTCGGTTTTAAACTACGGCATACCCGATGTGTGCGGTGCAACGTTCTCTAATATAAATCCTGCGGAGTATGAAACACAAGTTAAGCAGGCTGTTTTATGTTTTGAGCCGCGGATTACTCGTAATCAGTTGTCGATTCATTTAGTATCTCCGGAGGATTCAAGGAACATACGGGCCATCTCGTTCGAAATAGATGGTGAATTGTGGGCACAGCCATTGCCTGACCATCTTTTTGTTAAGACCGAGGTTGACTTGGAAACCGGCCATCACAAATTGAAGGGCGAGTCAAGTGGATAGGCGGGTACTGGACCTGTACAATCGCGAGCTTGCACATCTGCGTGCAATGGGAGCGGAGTTTGCAAAGGAGTTTCCCAAAATAGCAGGCCGTCTCGGTGGGCTTGATGAGTTTCAGCCTTGTCAGGATCCTTTTGTCGAGCGGTTGCTTGAGGGATTTGCTTTTCTTTCTGCCAGAGTGCAGCTTAAACTCCAGGCGGAATTTCCAAGGTTTACACAGTCTTTGCTCGAAACCATCTATCCTCACTATCTGGCACCGACGCCGTCGATGTGTATTGTTAAATTTCAGCCGGACCTGGATGAAAGTGGTTTGGCCGATGGTTTTGTAATTCCTCGCGATTCTTCGGTTTACGGTACTCTTGGCAAGATGGACCAAACCAGAAACGAATATCGAACGGCGCATGATATAACTTTATGGCCGATTCAGGTGCAGGAGGCAAATTACTATACTCGTGAGCTAGCCTCGCTTGAAATCCCTAACATATCCAATGTCAAAGCCGGAATTAGAATTCGGATACAGTCCTTTGCCGGGCTTAACGTCAGCGAGCTAAAACTGGATTCCTTGATCTTTCATCTTATGGGTGTTGGTGAGGTCCCGATGCATTTGTACGAGCAGTTTTTCGCAGATGCCGTGGGAGTTGTGGTTCAGCCGACAGCCAAGCCCATTAAATGGCAAAAGGTATTTGATGCGTCTTGTATTCGGCGCGTTGGATTCGACAATAAACAAAAACTACTGCCCTATGATGCTCGCTCTTTTCAGGGATATCGTCTTTTACATGAGTACTTCACATTTCCTCAACGATTTATGTTCGTTGAGCTTGCCGGTTTGAATAGTGCAATACAACGATGTGATCAAAATCAATTGGATGTTGTCATCTTGTTCAGAGAATCGAATAAAGAGCTTGAGAGTGCGATCAATGCCGATAATTTTGGTTTATTCTGTTCACCGGCGATAAACTTATTTAATAAAAGGCTGGATCGCATACCCATATCGGACAAATATTTTGAGTTTCATGTTGTTCCGGACCGAACCAGAGCACAGGATTTCGAGGTTTACAAGCTGACCAAGGTAATGGGCTATGGGGCTCTGTCTGATCAGGTACAGGAATTTCTACCTTTTTATCTGGCTAAGGATCTTGGAGAAAGCGGCACAGGTGGATATTATGTCACGAATCGGGTCTCCAGGCCGAAGTCTCAGGATGCAAGTGTGAAAGCTAGAAGATCAAGAAGTTACGCGGGCAGCGAGGTTTACATATCTCTTGTTGATTCTACTGCCGCACCTTATAGTACCGAGTTGAAACAGTTGGGTGTGGATGCCTTGTGTACCAACCGCGACCTCCCTCTGCAAATGCCGATTGGACTTGGGAATACTGACTTTACTCTGGAACAAACGGCGCCTTGCACATCGATTCGCTGCCTTGGGGCTCCGACCTTGCCTAAGTCATCTCACGCCGAAGGTGAGATAGCCTGGCGTATTATTAATCATCTGTCATTGAATTATCTTTCCCTTACCAATACGGATGAACGTGAAGGTGCTTCAGCTCTCTGCGATCTCTTGCGGTTATATAGTGACAACGCTGATCTGCAGACTCGTAAACAAATTGACGGCGTTAAATCGATAACTTGTAAACCCATCTCCCGAAGAATCACAACTTCCGGATCAATTGCATTTGCTCGCGGTTTGGAAGTGACAATAACTTTCGAAGAGGCGGCATTTGAAGGCAGCGGAGTTTTTCTGCTCGGTGCTGTTCTTGAACAATTTTTCGCCAAATATGTTTCGATTAATTCTTTTACAGAAACCGTTGTGAAAACACTTGAACGTGGAGAGATTATGCGATGGACCATGAGAGAGGGGCTTTGCCCAATTCTTTGATGCAGGCATTGAAGGACAAGCCCTATGATTTCGATTTTTTCCAGGCGGTGCGCAGACTCGAGTGCACCCATCCGGAGCTGCCGCGGATCGGTCATTCGCAGCGACCTCAGAGTGATCCCTTCAGGTTCTGCCAAAATGTCTCTTTGGCCTTCGAATCTTCTGCCATTAAAGCCTTTAAAGAAGCTACGGATGAGCACCCGAACAGGATGTTCGTTAATTTTTTTGGGCTTCTTGGTACCAATGGCCCTTTGCCTCTGCCAATAACTGAATATATTTATGATCGACTGCATAATCACAAAGATAAAACACTTGCAAGTTTCCTTAATGTTTTTCACCATCGGATGATATCGCTTTTCTACCGGGCATGGGCGTGTAACCAGCAAAGTGTCAGTCATGATCGCAAAGAAGAGGATCGGTTTGCAGTTTATATAGCGAGTTTATTTGGAATAGGAGAAGATTCACTTCGTAACAGAGATGCTGTTCCTGACGTCGCAAAACTTCACTATTCAGGTCGTCTTGTTTGTCAGACCAGAAATGCTGAAGGCTTGCGAGAGATTCTGCAGGACTATTTTGGAATAGCAGTATGCATAGAACAATTTATTGGGCAGTGGATTGATATTCCACAAGAGCATTATTGTCGACTGGGGGAATCTGTCGAAAACGCAAAATTAGGCTCTACACTGGTAATAGGGTCTCGTTTTTGGGAGTGCCAGCAAAAGTTCAGGCTGAAGTTTGGCCCAATGCATTTATCTGAATACCAGCGTATGTTACCGGGAGGCGATAGTATTCGGCGACTTATCGCATGGGTCAAGAATTATGTCGGAGATGAATTGAGCTGGGAAGCTCAGTTGATATTAAGTGCTGTAGAGGTTCCCATGATTTGTTTGGGGAAGATGGGCCAACTGGGGTGGTCGACATGGCTTAAAAGCAGGGAGTTTGAAAAGGATGCGGAGGACCTCTTATTGCGAACTTTTGTTACATAGTATGTTTATGAATATATGTTGTTCTCCCGAATACTTATGATTACTATTGACAAAGCGAAATAGTTTGAAAATAATAGTTTGTATTTTTTAATGCTACTTTTTTGTTCAAATGAGGTCTAAAACAGTGCCTGCGAACAATAAGAAAATTGAAAATTATATTCTCGAAACGGTAAATCGACTTCACTTGATACAAGTGGATTTTGCTGACGAAAACGAACAGACGCGAATGGATTATCTCTGCGAAGAGATTGAACGAGCCCTGAAAAAAGTATTGCCCGAGGAAAGGAATGAATTCTTACAAAGATTGCAGGAGAGATTTCCAATAGGCAATATTGCAACGATGCCGATGTTAAAAGAACAGGAGGAATCTCTCAATCCTCAGAAATATGCTGCACAGAAAAGCTTCTC
>JAVVFI010000203.1:0-9703 GCA_032250555.1 Sedimentisphaerales bacterium | reverse complement strand
CCATCGAGCCATATGATGCCATCTTCAGCCTCGACTCCTCATAATAATCCCTCCACCACCCGTAACTGACCCATTACGGGAAATAATCCTTCCCATTCGACGGCGCTCGGGATGACAAACAAAGAATGAAGATTGCCCCCCTGTTATAAATTAAGAGGGCAGCTCTTCCCCTGTTGCGTACCAAGTTAGCAGCACTCGGGGATAAACCCTTTCAATTGATTAATGATTATTTTCTATTGATTATTTGGGATTGAGATTCTTCACTACGTTCAGAATTGCAATTATTTTAAACAGACCCTTCGGCTGCGCTCAGGGTGACGGTTCTGTATTGTGCATGGTCTTTTTAAAATGTGTACACACGTAATTGCGTTAGCCAGATCCGTTCGACTACGCTCAGGGCAGGCTCTTGCGCTCAGGGTGACGGTTCTGTATTGTAAGGATTGAGATTGCCGCAGTCGCCTACGGCTCCAATGACAAGCTGTTTTAAATAGAATCGTAGGCTTCCCTTTTTTTAAAGTGTGCCTACATCATTTCGTTTGCCAGATTCATCCACTCGGCTACACCTCGGTCGGAATGACACGGGGAGAGATAATGCTTTGCGACATTGGCACAGCCAATCAGGCCCATGAACTTTCTCCATGACCAAAAGAAGGGATGATCTTTATTTTTCCGGATAAAGCTAATCGCTTCATCGGTATAGGCCTCGGTCAATTCCGCGGGATCGGCCGGCCGCTTCAATACTTTTTCATTACGCATCAACGGTACGCCACCTTTGTTCTCGAAATAGACAACCTCAACGGAATCGAGGTTATGGAGCAATCCAAAGTAGTGGTCGAATCCCTGCTGGGCCGGCAGGAACGGGGGCAGAAATCCCAGATGCCACTTGCCTATGCATGCCGTTGCATAGCCGGATGATTTGAGCAGTTCAGCTATGGTCAATTCGTCGGGATGAATCCCCTTACGCGAGTCCGCCCGCTGTACCCATGTCGCCAATCCGACTCTGCGCGGATAGCAGCCGGTCAAAATGCCTGCACGCGATGGACTGCAGATCGGGGCGGCCGCATAATAATCGGTGAACAACATACCCTCTTCGGCCATTCGGTCAATTCGAGGTGTATCGAATTCTTTAGCGCCATAGCAACCAAGATCGTAGTAGCCCTGGTCATCGACCAGAATAAAAATCAGATTCGGTTTAGGTTTTTCGGCACTCGTCTCGGTGAGCGTGCGGGGTTCCTCGCCGGGGTAAGCCTCAGACAATAAGTACGAAGAATACAAAGAAGCCACCGAAGCAGCGCCGGCCTGTAAAAAATAGCGTCGGGTTAGTTTCGTATGTTCGGAAGCGATGAGCAGATTCTCCGAGCTTATTATTTAGTATTGATGGTTTATTGTGATTCTACTTCATTATTTGCTTATCATACTATAAAAAGGGCCAAAAGTCGAGAGAAAGCCTCCGAGATAACTTTCGGTGTGCTTGATATTGGTTACATCCGTATTTGCTTAAGCTCGACGAGATCAGACGAGAATCATCATCAGTTATGGAGGATGTTGTTGGAAATATGATGAGATGAAGGTATTGGTAAACCAGAGGCAGGGATTTCGAAGGCAATATTGAGGATTATCCTACTTTCTTTTTTTTGAGAAAAAGAGTATTATATAGATGTCCTTTGAGGAAGGCTGAAAACATGAAGGTTTACAGTCTTATACAACTTTGATTAAGCTCCTGCTCTCATCAAAAGTTACTGTATAGCAGGGGCTTTTTTATTTGAATGAAATAAAAATCATATCGAGGGCGGGCTGAGTTACCACACACATATTCCTCCTCTCAGCTCGCTCTTTCCTTTCTGTTTTGCGTTAAAATCCCCTGGATTAACTTCGATATACCCCTGTCTGAGCTTGGGCGTTGATGAACTATTTGGATATGACTTTTGTTATGACTTCTTCGAATTCGCTTAAGATGGCTTGGTCTTTTTGGGTGATGAAGAGATTGATCAGTAAAATCATGAGGCAGTTTGCGATGAAGCCGGGGACGATTTCGTACATTGTGCTGCTCAAGCCGACCTGTTTCCATAGGACAAGTACGACGGTTCCAGTTACCATGCCGGCCAATGCCGATTGCCATGTTGTCTTTTTGCTGTACAGAGCGAAAAGGACCAATGGGCCGAAGGCCGCACCGAAGCCGCCCCATGCGTAGGAAACTATTTCCAAAATCGTGTTGTTGCGATCCAGTGCCATAACTAATGCTATTGTCGAAATGATAATAACGCAGCCCCGTCCAACTAAAATGATTTCACGCTCGGAGGCTTCTCTTTTGATTGCCTTACAGTAAAAATCCTCTGATAACGCCGAGGACGAAACGAGTAACTGCGAATCTATTGTTGACATGATTGCCGAGAAGATGGCGGCAAGGAGTATCCCGCCGAACCATGGATTGAAGAGGTCGCGTATCATGAATATAAAGACTTTTTCTTCTTCTCCGCCGGTTAGTTCATCGAACATTGCAATGCCTATTAAACCGATAACTACTGCACCGCACAACGACAGAAATACCCAGATGATAGCGATGGCCATTGATTTTCCGAGTTTATCAACGGATTTGATGGACATAAAACGCACTAATATATGCGGCTGGCCAAAGTAGCCCAGACCCCATGCCATGCTGGATATAATCATACAGATACAAAGGAGAAATGTGCTGCCTTGCGGCATGAGGCTTGTGGATATTTCTTTTAGCTCCATCGCTTCTTTAATTGCAGAAATTCCTCCGGCGGTTTTGTAGGTCAGCAATGGAACAATAATTATCGCAAAGACCATTAATGAGCCCTGCAGCAAGTCTGTCCAGCATACCGCCAGGAAACCGCCCATGAAGGTATAAGCTATTATGACAAGCCCGCCGATTATTACGGCGAGGTGATACTGGACATTAAAGGTCGATTCAAAAAGCTTTCCCGTTGCAACAAGTCCCGAAGAGGCGTATATGGCGAAAAAGATAAGTATTATTATCGCCGAGACGATTCTGAGCAGGCCGGTCGGATCTCTGAAACGTGCTTCGAAGAAGCAGGGCAGTGTTATTGCATTTGTTTTTTCGGTATAAACTCTCAGACGTGCCGAGACCAGCTTCCAGTTAAGGACAGTACCAATGAAAAGACCGGTTGCAATCCAGGTCTTTCCGATTCCGCCTAAGTAAATTGCCCCGGGGAGCCCCATGAGGAGCCAGCCGCTCATATCGGAGGCCTGCGCCGAAAGGGCTGTTACCCATGAACCCATGCAGCGTCCGCCAAGGAGGTAATCTTCTATGTTAGAGGATTTTCTATAAAAGAAAAAACCGATACCCAGCAAGACTATGAAATAAGCTATAAATGTAATTAAGGTTGCTGTCGGCATCTTCTTGTGAAAAGTATAGGGCTTTTTATAGACTTCGGCAGGATGGGACTTGCCCCATTATTAATTTCATTAGCTCTTGTTTATCAGTTTGAAATTATCGAGATAGAAGACTGTTCTTTTTGTTGCGTTGCTGGTAAAGCCGACCCATGTGAGTTTCTCGAATTTTTCATTGCCGTTTTTAAGGCCTTTGAAAAGCTGCGTTTTTTGTCCCTGCACGGCCACGCTCATGTCCCATTTGCCTGCATTATTTTCACCAAGCGGGGCCGTAATTTTTAAATGTAACCATTCGCCGATTGGCAGTTCCAGCAGGCTTTTGCCTGCGATTTTCAACTTTTTTCCATCGAGCTGGAAATTAGGGCCGACTCCATAAGGTGACAGGCGCCAGTCGCGCCATTCGTAGTTTATCAGGACGCCTTCTTCGATTCGTATATCGAATTCACTGCTTGTTGTACCTATACCGTGATTAGGTGCATAAACATAATGAGGATTGTAGGCGTGCTGAAGTCCGCGGGCATCAACGATTTTTAAGCTGTGTTTTCCGGTGGCCGCTGTTTCATCTGTTACAATAATAGAGTCGCCTTTTTTCTCGACATGTACTTCTGCTGTTGCTGGTTGAGAGCCGACCGGTAAGGACTCGAAGTCGTCATTAATCGAAACCGGCGGCGGGTCCGGCGCGACTTCCAATGGCGGAAATGTTACGTCGTTCGCCTTTTTAATCCAGGTCTGGTCTCCATAGACTCCGGCCTTGCTGTAATCGAACGGTTTGAATCCAATCTTTAAGGCAGGTGAGTTCGGCATCAAATGAAAATCATAATTTTCGGCATCGATGAAAAGCGGATCGGCGATAATCGAATCCGTATCGTATCCTTTTTCCTGCCATTGTTGAAATGTCAAGCCTGCGGGTTTGATCTCTTTGCCTGATGTGTTCCAGTAGCAGTTATCCCGCATTTTTATTCTGACCTCTTTCCATCGGCCGGACATCAGGGGGCCTGTATTCCAATAGACGATATTATTCTCGAATGTGAACGAAAGATGCTCCTCCACCCGCGTTGCCTGTAGCTGGTGCAGTTTGCTGAAGGCCAGGATATTGTTACGGACGATATTTTCCTTGCCGTAGTGCTGATGGAAGCCGCCTGTCCTTGTGTTATAGACAAGATTGTTTTCCATAACTATGCCGGTGCTTCCTTCGTCGGTATAAAGTCCCCAACCACCGTAGGAGTACGAATATATATCGTGGAAAACATTATTTTTCACGACAGTGCCTTCGGAAGGGCCGAGGGTATAAATACCGCCCATATCGCTCAGGACGCCCCAGCCGATGTGGTGCACGTGATTGAAACTTATGTTATTGCGTTTGGAAAGGCTGTCACTATATCCCCAACGCCATCCGACCGACAGGCCGGTATAGAAAAGGTCTCCGATGTCGTTATGCGTAACGGTATTGTCGCCACTTTGACCGATCCAGACGCCGACGGCGGAAGTATATATCCTGCCTCCTGTGCGTATGATATTATTGTCGACCGTAATATGATTCGTTCGGGATGGTTCGTCGGGGCTAATCCTGCCCTCGCCGATTCGAACGCCTCCAGCACCTAAATCATAGAGGTAACATCGTTCAAGACGGCTGTCACGGCAACCCTGGCGAAACCAAACGCCATAAGTTGCGACGTGGCTTACTTCGCAATCGGCTATCGTTACATTACGCGCACCATCGGCCATGATGGCTGCTTCGGTTACATAGGCAGCCTGATAGGGGGCGTATCCGCCGGCGGGCAGCAGCGATTGATTGTGTTTAAAAGTAAGGCCTTTCAATTTTATATTTTCAACGAATTCATCGGCCTCTGGCTTGCCTTCGAATATGACGAGTTTCTCAATCACCGGCGCTACGACACTTGCTTGTGACATATTTTCGCCTGGCAGGGGCTTGTAATATAGATTGCCGCTTCGGGACAAGAACCATTCGCCGGGCGCATCCAGGGCTGCTTTGAAATTCTCCAAGTGAAAACGGGTGTTCTTCGGCCAGCCGGAATAACTCTTTAGTTTCTCTCCAACGGTAATGATTTTATTGGCTGATGTATCTATTTCTTTCAAAAAGCGGCGGCTTATACACCACTTGTGATAGGCGACCAAGGTGACATCGTGAAGCTCGTTACTGTTAAGGTTTTGTAAAGGCGCGAGACTTTGATCTCGAACGGATGTGGTTCGCCTATATTTGTCCTTACTGCCCTCGACTAAAACTTCAGAGGTATCGCCCATATAATCGTAGAATTTATTCGGAGTACGAGCACGTACTGCCCGATGGCCATTTACGAATAGCTGCTCGAAATACCAATTTCCATTTGCGACTTGTGGTATATGAGTTTGCCAGATGCCATTTTGCCCTTGCTTGAAACCTGTGATTATTCGGCCTCCTGTGAATACAGGTCTGGCACCGGGAGCCGATTCATAGGTGATTGGACAATCTTTTGTCCCGCTGTCTTGAGGAGATAGTATGAAAGGTTCGCTCAGGGTGTAAGTTCCATCGGTAACAATTACCTGCACAGGCTCTGTTACAGATCCTCTCGATTTCAATTGCCTAATCCTGTCGCGAGCACCAGCTAAAGAAGCCACCGGCCCGTTTGTGCGGTTTCTGTTGGGTTTTTCCCGCCGTCCCGACCACTTGTCATTACCCTGAGTGGAAACATATATGGTAAGAGCCTGGGTGCACTGAACCAAGAATAATGAAAGTACAGCGCAGTACAGAAAAGACTTTAGTGTTATATGCTGGCTTTTCATATCGTTTTATCTCCTCTTAATCAACGTTTAAGCTGTTAGATTTTCCCATTCAATATCGACTTTCTTGAGAGCGTATCCAAGCTCACGCATGTAATCACCATAGCACGTCATCCAGTGGAATCCGGGCATCCGCTCAGCTAATTTTTGACTGTCACAGGAAAAGCTAATATCAATTTGTGAACGACAGACATCCATAAACGGGGAGTCAACAACCTCTCCAATAAGACCAACCCATCTCTTTATGAGAAAATCTGGTGCAATATTGGTTACTACCTGGCCCTTGGGCATTTCCACCTTTGGCGCTGCGCCATAGTCCGACTCAAAGTGTGTCATTATCCTTGCCGGTTCGCGTTTTTTACCATCCATTCTGCGGGGAGCCGTGCAATGAGCAAGTGTGATTAACCCATCATGCGGATAAGTCGGGTCATTGAGAAACACCGGTTTGCCCGAAATGCCGGCCATCAGAACACCCGAGGGTATTACTACAAAATCCGACTCACAGTATATTTGATATCCAGCGTCGTTCAATAAACTCAGTGTCAAACATGCCGATGTCTCTGCGAGCGGCATAATCGTACCCATACAACCATTGATAGTAAGCGCAGTGCAATCAGCCTTTTTCATTATCCCCCGGAAAACCTGCTCTAAAAGGAACCCGTTGTCAACAAACTTGCGGTCGGTCTCTAATGTGGTGCCTGTCGATCTAAGATACCTCCCAGCTCGTTTACGTGCACGATCAACGGCGCTTTTATCTGCTTTTGCTTCTTTAATTAATTCACCGAGTTCTTTATAAGAAAATGTCTGAATGTCTAACTTCCACTTTTTCTTAATATCCTTAAACATTTGAGTCCGGACATCGCTCGGCTGAGCCCACGCTCCGGGGCCGCCGATAGCTATTATTTTTGTGCCCTGTGTGTTGCGAAGGCCGCATAGTGCACGCAGGCGCCACATAATCTCATCCTGATTGTCAATCACAACGTCGCCATCATCAATTCCTTTAAGCGCGAGCGTATCGGTATGTTGGCGAAGATAGCGGGGGCTTATTATTTCGTACCATAAATAGACGGGGCCTGACTTATGCCGACAGAAAAGAATAACGTCCTTGCCGGTTTTCGCCAGTTCATCGAACGTGTCCATCCCGCCGCCTGCGGCATAAATGATAATCACATCGGCCTTATCTAAACCGGGTACGGATGCCACTTCACCTTTACTTCGTATTTTACTGGCAGGCAGGAACTCGACCGGAAAATCGGCTTTGGCTCTAAGCTCACTAAGCTCGCTTTGGATTTTGTTTACTTCCTTCCCGGCATCCTGTTCGGTTTGGATACCGCCCCAACTTCGCCAACTGGTTTGGTGTCGCGGCTTTGGAGTGCTATAGACGAGTATGGGTTTAACTTTCAAAGTGCGACGCTGAGGAACACTATCACCTCTCTCTGCGGCCGATACTGCCGACCAGCTAAGGCCCGTTATAGCTGCGCTTGCTAATGCAACTGAGCCTACACCTTGCAGGAAATCTCTTCGAGTGACACCGTTTGCCGAATCCTGGTCACCGCAGGGACAACATGTATGCCGGGGTAATTCTGTTTCGTTATTGGATTGCGTAGTCATTTCATATCCTCCTTTCAAGGGATATTGGTTTTGGTTTATTTCAAAAGTATAAACCAAATTAAGAGAATAAAAAAGAAAAAATTCGATCCACCCTTTTAATTCCAGGCATAGTACACTTACCATCAAAATCTTTTTTATTGCCAAAACCAGCCAGATTGTGTAGAACCCCGCTGTGTCTTAAGCATTCGATATTTTTTTACAAGCATACGTGTTTCTAACAGCAAAGGAGTCGTGGAGTCCTGAAGGTGTCTTATGTTCGAGAATGAAACAGAATTAAGAGAGACTACAGAAAAAATCGTGGCGGATATGATTTCCACCAATCTGGCTCAAAAGAAAGTCTATATCGACGATCGCATAGGCCAAAAGTACTTCAATCTGATTACGCCTAATGCTTTTGAAAAAAAACTTATCGTTATTGCAGTTCTTGGCTATCCTGAACAGGCAGGCGTATGGTCATATACTCTTCTCAGTCAATCTCTAATAGCTGAAACCAGTATGGAGCCTTATTTTTACGAATTCGCAAAAAATGACTTTGGCCTAATCGCCATTAATCCCAATTACCTGGTTCCGGACATAGATGGGGACCTATTCATTTATCAGCTTGAGCGAGTGATAGCAGATATCTCCCCTGATAAAAAGATCGGCTTCATCGGTTTTTCTATGGGAGGTAAAATACTGGTCGATTTTTTACAGGAGCGCCCCGAACTCCTTGATCGTACAGCCGGCCTGGTTTTGATTGATCCCACATTATCCAACAGGCTGGAAGTTGGAAATATTCGTCGCTTACTCGACAACAATACATTACTCATCGCATCGAAGGACGAAACCTACAGCCCGGGTGATATTGCCTCGGCCCTTCTGCAAATACCCAAAATTTCCATCCCCGGTATCCACGGCGAAATGCCAAATAAAGCCCTGTCGCAAATCATCGACTTTTATCGCAAATGCCTTTTATCATCGAAATCTTGACGGATAGTTATTTAATCGCTAAAATTGTTCACTCCTGTATCAACTAACGAGAATCAAGAATCAAGGAACGAATATGACAAAGATTAATGAGAATTATTTGAAACTACAGGCCGGTTATCTGTTTCCGGAAATAGGCCGAAGAAGAAGGGCCTTTCAAGAGGCTAATCCGGATGCTGATATCATCAGTATGGGTATCGGCGATGTTACTCAGCCGCTTGTTCCGGCCATAATAGAAGCTATGCACAAAGCCGTTGAAGAAATGGGCAATAGAGAGACCTTTAAAGGGTACGATGACGGCGGAATTGGTTATGAATTTCTAAGAGAAGCTATCAAAGAAAACGATTACAAAGCACGCGGTGTAGATATCGATATCGATGAAATCGTCATAAGCGATGGCGCAAAGTGTGATACCGGTAATATGCAGGAAATATTCGGGCTCGACAACGTAATAGCCGTGTCAGATCCGGTCTATCCCGTATATGTGGATACCAATGTTATGTCGGGCAGGACAGGGGGGCCGGCTGAGCAGGGCAGGTATGAGGGGATTGTCTATATGCCCTGCACAGAGCAAAATAATTTTGTGCCCGATGTGCCAAGGGAAAAGGTCGATTTGATTTACCTTTGTTTTCCAAATAATCCCACCGGCGGGGTGGCAACCAAAGAGCAACTGAAAAAATGGGTTGATTTTGCACGTGAGCATAAAGCGATAATTCTTTATGACGCAGCATACGAGGCTTTTATCTCCGAGAAGGAGATACCACACTCCATTTTCGAGATTGACGGAGCAAGAGAAGCAGCAATCGAGTTTCGGAGCTTCTCCAAAACCGCAGGCTTTACCGGCCTGCGATGCGCATTCACTGTTATCCCCAAAGAGTTAAAAGCCTACACTAACGACGGCAGAGCGGTTGAAGTCGCCCCGATATGGAAAAGACGCCACTGCACAAAGTTCAACGGTGTATCGTATGTTACC
>JAVVFI010000202.1:0-9714 GCA_032250555.1 Sedimentisphaerales bacterium | reverse complement strand
TGCATGATTGACCTTATTTGTGATGGTCTTAGGGGTAAATGGGTACTCTGGGTATATGACTCTCGGTGAATACGGTAGTACAGATGGATACCCATTGTGCCCCGTTGATATAGCGACCACAGAGGATGTTAAAATATCTTTTGTTTCAAGCATAATCCTTTAATCACTTATTAACGAGCGTCTTTAATTTACAATAATAAAGACTGTGTTTAATGGGATCCATCAGCTTTATAGTAAACTTTATATTTTCAGATTTCTGATTTTTTGCATGTTTTTATATGGGAAGTCCGGATTCAATTTACCGATATTGATTCTGCTTACGAGGCATGTGTTATTATTGCTTGTGCAACGACCAACAAGTGTTGTGCTTGTTTCTTTTTGATGGTAACCTCGGCTGACCCACCCACAAATTGGGTCTTCACTGCCATTAAATGATTCTACATTAAGACATGGATCCAATTCGATTTCAATTGTACCAGAATCGACATAGACGAGATAACGATTCCTACCTGCCGGATTCACTATACAATGCTCAGCCAAATGGAAATATACCTCTATTTTATGTCTTCCGCGAGTAATAATGTCATCACGTATGACAAGCTCCTGGCCGTCCAGATCAAGCATGCGTTTATGGGTAACTGGATCATCCAGATGCATATAGCCATCATGTTGGCCGATGACTTTACCACCGACATCGGAGGATTGCCAACTCAGACACTCGGCCTTTGCTTTGCGACCCCAAAGAAAAAATCCCAACATCTCAGATTGGTCACGACCATCAATAACGACCGTGTTATGCGCTCGGGTGCTGCGGAAATACTTTCGCCATTCCGGATAGCTGAAATAATCATAGGTCCCCGGATCAACCAGTACATCCCTGCCAAACGCCCGTAGAGTAAAACTTAATGCGTCCGCATGTCCGTGTCCCGCAAGAGGTACCATTCCCAACGGGCCGCAATCAAATACTACGCTGATGCGTTCTGGGGAGCCAAACTCACCTTGTTGCAGCAGATAATAACCACTGTTCTGAAAAGCTCTGGAGGTACATTTCTTGTTTTGTGGTTCCGGAATTGCCTTGAAACTTTGACGTCCCTTTTTACCCAGCAACCATTCGACGGGCTCAGCATATCCACCTGCCCACATTTTGAAATCGCTTCTTTCAAATAGTACAGCTCCTACTGCCAGCCATTCTCGAACGTTGCGGGAATCATTTCCAATATCCAATACATAACCATCATCACCATCGCCAAACGTGGGCAGTACGTCGCCACCTTCACTGAGGGCCCACAAAAATTCGAACATCTTTTCTAATCGCGACCAGTAGGATTCAGGAAAATCCTGACCGGAAGCCCGGGCCACAATTCCAGCTATAACAAAGAATTGCAGGTCAAATAGATGATATCCGACAGTCTGCTCCAGAGGGCCACCATCCGGAAAAGTCTGATTGAGTATTTCTCGATTGAGGACAGCCACGCTCTTTGCCCGCCATTTGGATGCTCTCCTGAGATTCCTGTAGTAGCATGTTGCTACAAATACTCCAGCCGCCTCGCCAATCAGGTGATTGCCCACTGAAGAGCCGCGTGAATACTTCCTGTCAATTTCCCAGATATGACGCGATATGGAGTCTAAAATTCTATTTTGTAGCTGGTCTTTGATAACTTTAGACTCTTTAATCAAATCCAAAGCCCATACCCAGTTGATTAGTCTTATTCCAAGTTCCAGGCCGCTGCGCCAATTCATACCGACGCCATAAGGATTCTGCTTGAGCCAGCTATCCAGTTGTTCTGCAACTGCATTGGCGAATCGAATATCACCGCTGAGACGCCAGGCTCGACCAAGAACCACGAGTTGGTGATGGCGGTTGGGTTCCCAGACAAATTTGCAGTCCCCGGCTTCTTCTACATCCCTGTAATCCAAAGAAGCACAATAAGTCATCGGTGTGTCTTGACCGCGTTTGTGGTCGCGATTCCAGACGATTGGATCACCGAGATACTGATCATTCAGGTCGAAGAAATCGAGCCGATGATTTATGATTCGGTTTGCCCGAGTTAGTAAAGAATCGTACCACTGCTTATTAAAAATATCATTAGTATTGCTGACTCGAAATTCTGGTTCTTTCTCTTTTCCATCTCCGTTTAAGAATGCCGAAGGCTTTCTTATGTGTTGGCGATGGCAGACGAGAATCCGGTCGGCGTGATCACGCAATGACGATCGTATGCGCCAGGCAATCTCTCGAGATGACATAACTTTAAGACGTTGATAATACCAATTTAATTTTTGCATAGTATAACACAGAAAATTTATATATTGCCCTCTGATTTTAATGAATCTCTTTTTTCTTGTTGGATTTGCTGGTCAACATATATAGCTTTGCCCCTGGCGGAAAGAGGGATAGCTTCGACAAGCTCGATTGTGAAAGATAACTTGCCGTCGAGCTTGCGGCCCAGATTCCGCTGTATTCGGTCAGCATCATCTTTGCCGAATTCATCGGTCGGTACTATACGCAAAACAGCTTGACCGGGTTTTTCCTGGCGAAACTGAAACTGGCGTACATTTAAGTAGGTATCGTCATGCATATTTAAAGCTGTCCAGGAAATCTCAGAGCAATCAGTGGTGATTAATACTTCTTGGATTCTGTGTCCACGGATTTCTCTAATGATAGTGTGCTTGCGTCCGCATGCATCACAATGGTTGCCGACATATGTAGCCCAATCACCGGTCCGATAACGGATGAACGGCATGATGGTATTAATAAAGCCGGTTCCTACAATCTCTCCACGTTGGCCCGGTGTATTTACCGGATTACCGTCATCGTCAAGAAGTTCGAAATAGCCATACGTAGGCCAGACATGATAATCGGCAGACTTTTCACACCCTGCCGCAAGGACAAGCTTTTCCGAATGACCATAACAGGAAAAATAGCGACAACCAAACACTTCCTCAACCAATTGCCGCTGCTCTGGATACACGATTTCAGACTCGGTGATGACGCCCTTGATGTTCTTAGGTGTATTAATCCCTTTTCGAAGGATAAAACGAGCTAGGACGTTAACAGTGGAGGGGTAGGTATGGAGAAAGCATTCTCCAATAGTGGTTATATGCTCCAGATAACGGGCCATATTTTCATCGGACATGTGAAAGCTGCTATAATGGTGATGGTGGAGAATCGGGTCGTATTCGTGGTGTAATCCATTTCGGTCGGGTGATACTACGCGACCCCGTAACACAGCCATGGGCATCCCGAGTTTATAACCTGCCCGTTTCCAGCTAGTAACGAGATAACCATATTCTTTTGGTGACCGGTCGGCGTTCATATAAAAGTTGAGAGGTTTCCCACCAGTTCCACTGGTAGAACCATAATCAACATCAATTGCTGTGATATTCTTTGTACACATATTCGAAAGGTTATCAATAACAGATTGCTTTTCAATAGTAGGAAGTTGAGATATGTTATCCAAGGTTTTAATATCTTTAGGATGAAATCCAACAGAGTCAAATAGACAGCGATAAAATTTGCAGTTTTCAAAGGCCAGTTTAAGAATCATGCGCAGTTCATTCAACTGATACACTCTTAAGAATTCCTCCGGCCAGTATTGCGTATTATCAGCAAACCTAAGATTCTGTCTGAAATTTTTACCTAACAACCATTTCGGATGGAAAATCCCAAGTCCTGTTCCCAGCGTGATTCTAAACGAGTGTGGAATTGTATCCCACAAGTTCTTTTTTGAGAATGCTTTTTTCATTTGATTGGATTTATGGTCATAAATGCTGACAAATTTATCTATTCTGGAATCAGATTTGTTCCTGTTTAATATACTTGCAATTAATGCATTTTATTGTGGCCTTGCTATGCAAAGTTGAGCTTAAAGGTTAGTTCGTTCTGCTAAATTCATCTAATGGTTTATTAAACTGCTGATCATTCTACTTACAACTTATCTGGCCATATTCAAATTCTGCAACTGGTTAATAATGATTATTTAACGCTTGATATAGTACTTGTAATCGCTGATGGTCAAAGCCCCATTAACCGCACACAAGCTAAGTTAGCAGCAATGGGATTCATTCCGGATAAGACTATGCCCACTGGTTTTGAAGTCGGATCCAAAGGAGCATTACCTTCACCGCCGAAAATGCGGTTAACAATACAGAATAAGTTCCTCGCAGGATTGTCTTGAAGGTGCCAATTATTGTCGGCGTACATAAGTATTCGGTTCAGATCGTTTACCATCCACCAAGTGGTATCGTTACCATACCACTTGCCGGAGCGAATCGTATTTGTGTTTGTATTACCGAAGATTCTCTGACCGAAACCTTTCAACGGCTTGGCCATTATTCTCCGAAAATGACCGAATAGTGGAAATAGACTCCTGAAACAGGCCATGGCTTTTCGTTCGATTCGATGTATCATACTGCCATCGGCAAACTGATCTCCACCTTGAGACGGTGTGCCTTCCCTGTGGTGTGGCAGCCAGTTCTTGTTACCATTAACACCCACAAGGTTCTTCAGCATACTGTGTGTGATACCGGTTTTTTTGTGAGTCTTGAGTTTGGGCAGGTTTATAACACAGTCTGCCTGCGTCCATTATTGTCTTCGAGATCAGATATTCATGGATATCGTCATGGTGGTGCGTTCTGAGTTCCTGAGTATCGTATTCGGCCCCATAAAGAAGATGACAAAGATGAGAGACTTCATTAAACGCCGAATTTCGGCCTAAATTCAGCAGGGTCACCGGAGAGCCGTTCATGACCCACAATTACGCCATCAACCTTTCGGGCCTTTTCCGGGTGAAGATCAAATACCTCTACTTTAAAACCTGTATGTTGTCTGAAAAATTCATGAATTTCGTCCAATTTACTGATTCGTCGAATTACATCAAAGTCCGCATCATTTTGTGAAGCATCCGCGATTATGATTCGCCTTTCGCCTTTAAGAGCGATATAGACATAATCAAGTGCTGCCTGAATGACGGAACCGTGGGTTATTAGACAATTTTCGTGATCAGAATGTGTTTCACGAAAACCACGAATAAAATTAGGCTTCAATAATACTACTATGTTACCGGGGCGGACTATCTACCCAAGGGGATTCCATTCCTTTTATCCATAATGTTCTTTATCGAGTTTCAATAATCTCAGCGAATCACGTACACCATCATATGCATAATTAATCTCTTTCGATATGGTATCAGGGCCAAAAAAATACTCAGGGTATGCGGTAGAGGGGTAATATGGTGGTTCCGGTAGATATCCTTCATAACCGGCTGAAATTGCAACTTGGGATGTGCTTACTGTTTTGTTCAATTTAAAGCTTTCTCTGGGTTAAGAGCAGATGTTTGCAAAACTACATTTTGAAGATTTTGCTGCCATTTTTTGGAGATAACTTCAATATCACAATACGTTCTTGCTGCTTCAACTGCCCTGAAGGAGTATTTTTCCAACAAGGAAGGATCTTGTAGTAGAGACATAATTTTTTTTGTGTATTCATCAATACAATTTGGTTTGACAAGATAACCGTTTACGCCGTCAATTATAAGATCCCTAAGATCACCAACATCGGCGACAACCGGTACTGTGCCAGCAGCCATAGCCTCAGCCATAGCAATGGATAGGCCTTCGGATTTTGATGTCAATACAAAAATTTGAGAATTGTATAGAATCGAATCCACATCTTTTCTCTTGCCAAGGAACTCGATGTTATTGGTAAGCCCTAATTCTTCAGCATAGTTCTGCAGATCCGACATTAGAGGCCCATCGCCAACAATGGCAGCTCGAATATTTGGCATAATTCTTCTAACAGCACTAACAATTTCAATAAATTGATGAACTTGCTTGATAATGGACAATCGCCCAACAAAGATTAAATGAATAACTCGATCAATTTGTGGAATTTTCGGACAGGAATTCACACTTCCAGTGATTATAGCTACGGTTTCTTTGATATCATGTGATGCAAGAAATTCTTGGGCATTATTGCCCCGGACCACCACAAGTTCAAATTGTCTAACAACTTTGATGGCCATTGCTTCGATAAGTTTTGATGGATGCCCAAGAGCTCCTCCAACACTATCGATTGCACCAATGCCACCGCCTATGATCCCCACAGGTCCGCTAGTCATCTGGTAACAGGATGGTCTTCCAAATAACTTGCCAGCCACCAGTGCAGAGCAGGCACCAGGCGTAAGATGGTATCCCATATATAGATCAGGTTGATAGCGAAGACCTGTGATTGTCATCCAAATCGCCTTTGCTCCAGCCCGGCTCAATAGTTTCGAAATCCACTTCGGCGGACAAACGAATGTGACTTTTTCGAGTGGCAATTGCGGTTCATCAACAACTAGGATGATCTCCCTAAAACCGCTAAGAGTTAAAGGAGTCATATGTGAAAGGTACCAGTTAGGATTATGAAAGGTTCCCGTAACCATAATCCGGCCTGTTGGCATCCATGACCGGCGAGGTATGATACTGCTCAATAAAGCTACAAGATATGTGAAGCCATATATACTGATTAGTAAAATGTAAGCTGTTATTTTTCGAATTATACTCATATCAATTGTTCTAAAATATTACATTATAGTTCACTAATGACTTGTATATATCTTCTCATAGACTGCTTTTGTACGAATCGCCACAACGTCAGGATGAAAACGTTCCATGGCCATCTGTCGCCCTGCAAGTCCCATCTGTTGACACAACTGCTGCGAACTGAGCAACTGTATTAAACGCTGAGTCATTTGATCTGTTGATTCCGGATCGAATAGAAAACCAGTTTTCCCTTCACTGATCATATAAGGCATTCCGCAACGGTTCGATGCAATTACCGGAATGCCTGTGGCCATTGCTTCGGCAATTGCCATAGGCGAGTTTTCCTGCCTCGAAGGCAGGAAAAAAAGGCTTGTTCGTGCCAACTCTTGCTCCAGTTGTGTATGGTTTATGTGTCCCAGTAGTTCTACTCTATCGCTAAGTCTGTTGTTGTCGATACATTCTTTAACTCGATTAAAGTACTTTGCATCTTCCTTTTGCTCGCCGGCAATAACCAACTGTGCATGAGCGTAACGACTGGCAATAGCGGCGAATGCTTCAACAGCACCTAATGTGTTTTTCCTTTCATTGATCCAACCAACATAAAGAATCCTACCTGGTTCTGGCTGATGTTTAATATTAAAGAATCGCTCATCGACCGGATTCTCTATGTCATAAATATTTGCCCCTGTCAGTGGCTCAATCATTTTCCTTACATAAGGTGTAATGGAAATAATGTGTTTTTGTGCAGCCAGCCCACGCCGTTCCATGCGCTTCCAAAGTCGCGATCTGAGCCAGCCGAATTTGGCGGAATCGGCAATGATATTGGCATGATCAAATCCGTGAACAGTAAATACATGTGGTATAGAAAATGTTCCAAGCCCAAGACCGTACGTTTCATGCGTGTGCAGAATATCCGGCTTTAAATCTTTGATATAGCTGACTAATTGTTTTTTTCCGGGTCCGACAATGATATCCAAGATTTGTGGCCAGCGGGAACCCGGCAGCTTATGGACAGTAACATTCCCATCCTGTTCAACGGAAATGTCAGTTCTTTTCTGTTCAAGGGTGATAATATGAACATCCAAATCATCGAGTTGGGCAAGTGCCTTCACAAGAACGACGGTAACGGATTCCACTCCGCCCTTGGGACATCTGGAATCACTCGGATAACGGCTAAAAATGGCTATCTTCAATGCCACACCTCAAAACAAATACTCAGGATTGGTATCCTGCTACATCCAGAAACAGACGCTCAAATCTTGGCAGGCTTACATCTATCGCATGGTGCTCCTGATAGTACTGCTTGGCCGCTTTTGAAGCCCTTTGCCAAGTTTCAGGCGATTGGGTGATTTCCATCAAGCGAGACACAATCTCCTCTACATCATTTGCAACAAATCCCAGCCCTTTTTTCTGGATTACATCATCAGGATTGAATGTAGAAACGACGGGAATACCTACGCTCCAGGCCTCCAGGAATGTGTTGGGGAAACCTTCGTAGGCCGATGTACAACACAAAATATTGGAACTGCTATAGTATTTGGACATTTCTTGATGGGATATTCGACCATGCATCTTTACATTTCGAATCCCTGAAGCGCGTTTTATAAGGCTTGAGGTGTAATCGGAATCAGTGTTTGCTGCACCCACTATATCAAAAATGATTTGCGGGCACTGTACCGCAACATCCAAGAGCCACTCGAAACGCTTCTCCTTACTAATTCGGCCGACCCAGAGTACATGCACGGATTCTTCCTTGGCTTTTTCCAGACGAATTTTCTCGTTTTTGGATGATCCTTCGCAAGGCATCGGGATCACTGTTGAATTAATCCCAAATCCTTCGCGGAGCATCTGTTGTTGGTGTTGTGTTTGGACTATTACAGAATCGACATGTTTCAGTCCATATTTGTAAAGAATCCGCTCCCTAAGAGGTTTGAGTACCGGCAGTTTGGGGTCGCAGTCAGGATTACTTGCTACTGAATATACACACTTTCGCCCGTGCCGATGGCACCACATCACGACTTGCCCCAGGCCAAGGTCACCGCAATTATAGTAATATATATCAGCATTGGCCCTTCTCATTGCCCGACAAAGACTGGTCCACTTTGGATAAAGGAATCTCAAGCCTTTGATTCCTGCATTAAAGGTACACATTTGTAATGTGCGAATACCATTGATAACTTGATTGTCTTCCTGGCCTTCATCCCAGGTAATCATGCTCACTTTATAACCTCTTTTGGCCAGCCACTTGGCCATCAATGACTGCTGCCGCTCAATTCCCCCTATGTGGCCGGTATCCTTGCCGGCCAAAGCACCATAAGCATTGTGAGCTACAAAACATATCCGAGGCTTGTCATTATGTCCAAAATCCGCTTTTATCATTTTCTATTACGAAAGGCAGATATTAAGAGTATGATTTCTTATCATTAAGTTTGTCAAAAGCAGAGTGTTCACGGTAGTTTCCAATGTTTACTAATCCCTGCCGGTAAATTCAAAATATTCTCTTCCATTATCTATATCATAGCCGACTTCACGCAGGAGATCATGGTATTTCTCTTGCATCTCCGCCGGGATCCAAAGACTCGTACAACGAGCACTTACAGCTCTGACTGCACCGCGCTTCTTCAATGCGTGATACTCCTTTTCATCTCGATGGCCGACTATCCTTGCTGGATTACCCACAACTATCGCAAGGGGCGGTACATCTTTGGGCACAACAGCTCCAAGGCCTACGATTGCACCTTCTCCAATTGTCACACCTGGTAGAATGGACACATTCATCCCAATCCAAACATTGTTCTCGATTACTACTGGTTTGATAATTCTCTCTTCACCCCAGGGGATGCTCTCTGAACTTTGATAATAATGATCTAATGTGAGGATGGTTGTATTTGAGGCTAAGGCACAGCAATTGCCTAATTGAAAACCACCAATAGCATCTATGAAACAATTGCTTCCAATAAATACGTCATTACCAACCTTCATCTTTTCTGGTGTGCGAATAAACACATCCGCTCCTATTCTTACACCTTTGCCATAGCTGCAGAATCGGCTTGGCGCATATGTTTGCCCTTGGACACGGTTATAGTACCAGTATCCTCCTGCGGCCATTTTATATGGCGGAAACCATGAAAATAACTTGTGCAGGAATTTCTTTATAATAACTTACTCTGAAAAATCTTATTGAACGAATGA
>JAVVFI010000201.1:0-9726 GCA_032250555.1 Sedimentisphaerales bacterium | reverse complement strand
CTCCCCCGAGCGTCCATAGCGGCGGGGAGGTTTGGCACCTCGATGTCGGCCCATCGCATCCTGGGGCTGTAGGCGGTCCCAAGGGTTCGGCTGTTCGCCGATTAAAGTGGTACGCGAGCTGGGTTCAGACCGGCGCGAGCCAGGTCGGTCCCTATCTGCCGTGGGCGCAGGAATCTTGCAGAGATGCTTGCTTAGTACGAGAGGATTAGCAAGCACTGACCGCTGGTGT
Organism: Sedimentisphaerales bacterium; assembly: GCA_032250555.1. GTDB lineage: Bacteria > Planctomycetota > Phycisphaerae > Sedimentisphaerales > Anaerobacaceae > NIOZ-UU13. The sequence goes on along the minus strand of JAVVFI010000201.1, from coordinate 9,497 downwards.
ACCGGTTGTCCCGCTAGGGGCAGCGCCGGGTAGCTAAGTCGGGAAAGGATAACCGCTGAAAGCATCTAAGTGGGAAGCCCCCTCTAAGATAAGGATTCCATCCGCCTTCGGGCGGTGAAGAGCCCTGATAGACTATCAGGTCGATAGGCCGGGTGTGTAAGCACAGAAATGTGTTTAGCTAACCGGTACTAACGCTCGAACGCTTGACCATATCAATCTTTGGTTGAGCAGAAACTGCACTGACGCATCAGTGCATGAGTCAGAAGTTTTATAAACGTGCTCATATTCGCATCTGCGTATTTTTTTGAAGTCAGAAGACGGAAGTTTGAAGACATAATACTGAATTAGTCCTCTTTGGCATTTAGCTATTGAGGATAACGAATTTCCTGGTGACTATACTGACGGGGAAACGCCTGATCCCATTCCGAACTCAGAAGCTAAGCCCGCTCAGGCCGATGGTAGTCCTTACGGGCGAGAGTAGGTTATTGCCAGGAATTATAAGCCCCGAGAGTGAAAGCTGTTGGGGCTTTCCTTTTGCGCATAGAGAAATAAATTGATTTGCATACCCAGTTAGCCCTTCTCCTTTGCTTAAGTTTATTAGACCATGCCCAAACGAGTTTGAGCTTGCCACTCGATGGATTTTGTTTTTTCTGGTGTAAATAGATGTGGCAATCATTCTTGATTCTGTAAAAGTCAGGTCTATTAGGGACTATATCGGCCGCCCTACCGAAATTTTGTTAAACTTGATAGTATTTTAGGTCGAAATAGTATGGCGGGATTGTTTTTTGGATATGGAACCATAATGTAGTCTTCAATAATAACGATTTTACAAAAATTGTAAACCTAAAGGGAGAGAGTGATATGTTTATGAGAATATTCGCAAACTGCATATACCTATTGGCAATGGCAACACTTCTGTCGGGATGCTCCTCTTGCTTTCAACAGCCTGAGGCGGAGGCCAATTATGGCTCCCTGCCAGTAAATTATGAACTTACAATCAAAAAATACTTCGAGGATAACCTAATAGATTCTGAGAGTACCAGATATATATTCAGCCCGCCTGTTAAGGCATACGAAAACGAAGGACTTCTTGCCGAGAGTGAGGTCCTCTAATAGTTGAGCTATCTGATCGAGGCTCAGGTTAATGTGAAGAATCGACTTGGTGGTTAATGTGAAGAATCGACTTGGTGGTTAATGTTGGATATTAGCCTCATGTAGTGTTATTCAAAGTCAATGACGTCTATCGTGTGCAGAAGATGGACTGGGAGTGTCGGGACAGTGTTACTATTGCGTGAACCGCTTGTCTCTAATCCACAACTTCAAATCTACTTTTTGACACTTAAACTTTGAGTTCGGTGGAGCAGGCCGCCGCCCTGCTGCTTTTAGTTATGAATTTGGTGTTACAAATTCATGATTAATTATTTTCGTGGCTTAATGTTGTGTTATAGGTTATTAATGAAAGGCTGAGTTTTCATGAACTCAGCTTTTTCTTTTAGATTTGTAGATTGAAATGTTACGTGGTATATGAATTATGACGGCAAGAAGTTTCATTGAAAAAAAACGGAAGATACTGACTCGGCTGTTAAGCTTTGTTTTGGTTTTGCTGATACTTGTCTCGGAAAGCTACTGGGAAAAGACATTAATCAAAAGCGATATCTTTTTTCTGTTCGGAATCGCTCTGGTTGGAGTTGCAACTGTAGGACGACTATGGTGCCTTCTTTATATCTCCGGCTATAAAACAGATATTCTAATCAGATGGGGCCCATATTCTTTATGTCGTAATCCCTTGTATTTTTTCAGTTTATTAGGCGGTGTAGGTGTCGGTCTTGCAAGTGAAACCCTTATGCTACCAGGTATTATCCTTATCGGATTCGTATTATATTATCCATTCGTGATAAGAGCCGAAGAAAGGAAACTGCACAATTTTCATGGTAAGGATTTTGAGGATTATATGAAGGTAACTCCGAGGTTTATTCCGTCATTTGAGGCTTTTGAAGAGCCACATGACTATACGGTCAAGCCAAAGGCATTCCGGAAAGGATTATTCGATGCGCTTTGGTTTGTCTGGCTGGTTGGAATTTTAGAGCTTATAGAAGCGTTTCACGAATATGATATCCTGCCAATTCTTTTTGATCTTTATTGAATGAAGAAGTATGAAAAAAGAGAATAATGGCCTACGACAGAGATAAAGAGAAAAAGATGAACTTATGCCGGTGTTAGATCGAAAGAGGCTTCTTCCACACGCTATTGTTTATTTGCATATTATAACCAGCAAGTGAGTCTCGTAGAAGTGCGGCACCGGATAACGCATTTGAGCGTGCCGCCCTACTGCATTTGGTTATCAACGAATATTCAAAGCCGGGTTTTAAAAAGGGGCTCGGTTTTTCTTTACGCAATAGCATTTTATAAAAGGACTTGAATTAGAACTAAGCTTATTTATGATGGTAGGGACTAACCTGGCGATTTAATTTTAGGCTATTATCAGGGATTAAAAATGAAGGACAGGCAAAAATTAAGGAAAGGTATTATATTAGTTTCTTTTTTTCTGTTTCCAGCGACTTTTTATTATTTTTCTCCTGTGCTTATTATTCATGCGACTACAAAGGGTATAATAAGCGGCAGTTTTATTATGTTCGGTCTTTTATTTATCAGCTCGCTTATTGTCGGGCGAGCTTTTTGCGGATGGGTATGTGCGAGCGGCGGTTGTCAGGAGGCAATATTTTGTGCAAGAGATAAGAGAGTTACAAAGGGCAATTATGTTAAATGGATTATCTGGGTGCCGTGGCTCAGCTCTATTGTGATACTGGCAATTCGAGGCGGGGGTTATACAGAAACAGATTTTTTCTATCAGACGAAATATGGTTTTTCAGTCAGCAGCATACAATCTCTTATAACTTATTTCATTGTTCTTTTTGTTCTTATCGTGCTGCCCGCATTTATTTTCGGAAGAAGGTCATTTTGTCATCATTTGTGCTGGATGGCCCCATTTATGATAGCAGGCAGGCAAATTCGCAATAAATTCGGCTGGCCTTCATTGAAGTTGAAGTCGGAACCGGAGAAATGCAAAAAATGTCATAAATGCACAAAAGGCTGTCCGATGAGCCTTCAAGTCGAAGATATGGTTAATCAAAATACACAATGGAGAATGCCGAGTGCATTCTTTGCGGCAGTTGTATTGATGTGTGTAAGTTCGATGCTATTAAATATGCTTTCTATGAATAATGAAAAATCAGCGGGACTTGCCATATCGATTTGATGTGGTTATCATATGTTATTACGCCGTATTACTGAAGCGGCGTGTTTAACAGGTTAATGGTTGCTTAAAAGTTGTCAGAAAGGAATCCATTATGAGAGTAACAAGCATTTCTCGTCGCCAGTTCATTAAGGGTACGGCCACATTAGCTGGAGCGGCGTTGTTGTCATCGTGTAATACCGTGCCATTTGCCACTGGGCGCAAGAAGACGGCGGTGGATCAGGTAACTTTGGGCAAGACAGGAATTAAGCTCAGCCGGCTTGGTATCGGAACGGGCAGTAAAGGCGGCAGTATTCAGCGGGCTTTGGGTGCTGACGGTTTTAACCGGCTGATACATTATGCTTATGATCAGGGGATTACTTATATCGATACGGCCGACAGCTATAAGACTCATACAATGGTTCGAGAGGCGATTAAGGGGCTTCCCCGTGAGAAGCTGTTTATACAGTCGAAGATGCCGGGTCTGCCGGAGAAGCCTCGGGAGGTGCTCGACCGCTATCGTACAGAATTAGGTGTTGAATATATCGACAGCCTGTTATGTCACTGTATGGTCAAGACCAACTGGGAGGATGACCACAAGCGGATGATGGATGTCTTCGAGGATGCCAAGGACCGGAAGATTATCCGGGCCCATGGTGTTTCGTGTCATTCGCTGCCAGCTACGACAAAGGCGGCACGGTTGGATTGGGTTGATGTGAATCTGGTGCGGATAAATCCACAGGGTGTGCATATGGATACACCGGCTGAGACCTGGAATGCTGTGAGTGATTTGTCTCATTTGCCTGATGTGCTCAAGCAAGTCAAGATTATGCGTCAGAACGGCCACGGTGTTATAGGTATGAAACTTATCGGGAACGGTGATTTTACAAAAGCCGAGGACCGTGAGAAATCCATCCGATTTACGATGCAGTCCGGCCTGGTTGATGCGGTTGTGATAGGCTTAAAGAGTGCTGCGGAAGTTGATGAGGCCATTTTACGTATAAATAGTGCCCTTGCGGAAATTGCCTGAAAGTGCGCATCGTGAGGATTTTTCGACTTTGATTAGGACTGGTGGTAGAGAATTTATCTCTACGACGGATAATATCCCCCCCGCCGTAGATTTTTTGGGTGAATCAGCACCAGTTTTTAAAATTCCCGTATTGTGTGGTATCCATAATTTCTGCATTAAAATAGAAAAATTTCATTATTTTCGTATAAAAAAGCAGGTTTGCAGGCACTATTTAATGAAATGTGTTTTGTAAAACACAAGAAGTTTCATAGAGAGTGCCTTTTATTTGATAAAGGGTGATTATTTTCGTACATCTGGTTTTAGTTAGGAGGACATGACAATGAAAATGGCCATATTCGCATCAATATCAATTCTTTTGCTTTGTGGGACCGTCTCAGCTTATAATACAGAGATATCATGGATTCATGGTAATGAGCCGCCGGATTTCAGCAGAACTCCTGAAGATCCCACCACTGCGGATTTGATTTATTTCACGGTTCCGACTGATGTATATTTCAATCAATGGACTGCCGAACGTACTCTTGGGGGCACGCCCAGTCTTATGGTAGATCCTTTGAAGAGGGAGATCGAGATTTGGTTTCAGGGGCCGGCAGATGAAGGTCCTATGTTCGTAGATCCTGATTCAGTTAGTGGGCTTGAAGGCCATTTTGGGTTTCTCGAAGAGGGTACATGGCTTTTATATGTTCATTTTCCGGGTACTATCTGGTTTGACAGTTTTGAAGTCAGCCCCCCTACCCCTCTTATATCCGGGCGGGTACGTACGAGCGGCGGAGCGGGGATTGGCGGTGTTAATCTGACTTTCAGTAACGGAGGCGGCAGTACAGTTACCGACAGCAGCGGGTTTTATAACAAAAAGGTGCCGGAAGGCTGGTCGGGGGCCACTACGCCGAGCAAGGGTGGTTATATCTTTAGTCCGGTACAGAGGTCATATCTGGATGTAATTTCAGATATTCCAGGCCAGGATTATGTGGGTGTTACGGTGCCACCGCCTGCAAAAGATTATTTTACGGAGTATTTTTCTTCCGAGGAGGACATCTTTGATTTGTCGAACAGGTCAGTAATGTTTACACCTACCACCAATGGTACGTTTTACAGCGGGAACCGACAAGAGATTACAAAGTTACCTACCGATCCATCCGGAGGTACTGAGCTTTCATTGGGTGATGATGATTATGAACTTGTTCAGTTGAATGGCTCGGAGACTGTGTTTATTTTCAGCAGCAGCTTTGCGAGTTTCTATGTCGGCAGCAACGGTTACATAACCTTTACCGAAGGAGATGACGACCATTCAGAATCTTTGTCCGAGCATTTTAGTACAAGGCGTATAGCGGGCTTGTTCGAGGACCTCAATCCATCCGAAGGCGGATTGATAAGTGCGAAGCAATTGGCGGACCGCGTTGCGGTGACATGGGAGAACGTTCCCGAATACAGCAGCAGTAATTTCAATACATTCCAGGTTGAGATGTTTTTAGACGGGAGGATACAAATTTCATGGCTAACGATTGAAACCGATAGCGGCATTGTGGGCTTATCAGATGGACTTGGTGTGCCGGAAGATTTTGAAGAGGTGAATTTTTCTGAGCTTTAATAACGCAGCTTTGAAATAAATAGCGGTGAAATTAAATGGCCGGTAGGATACGGATTGGGGGGATCGGTCCTAACAGGCAGGCCTCAGACCTTTTTTCCGGAATGAATTTCCATTTGCCTTTTTCCTCTTTTGCTTTACAATCAACTAATGGTTTATCTTTGGTCAACAGTATTAGTTATTCTCAATTCAGCCTGGCTGGGATTAGTCATATTCGGTCTGCCGGGTAACTGGCTGATTGTGATATCTACCTGCCTGTTCGCGTGGTGGCGATGGGGTAATAGTGTCTTTTCCATTTATACATTAATTGCGATATTGGTATTAGCTGTCCTTGGCGAGCTTGCGGAATTTACGGCTGGTATGTTAGGAGCCAGGAAATCAGGCGCAAGCTGGCCCGGTTCAATCGCGGCGCTTTTCGGGGCGGTGACTGGTGCGATTTTTGGTACATTTCTGATACCTATACCATTATTGGGCACCCTTCTTGGCGTTTGTCTTGGTGCTGGGCTGTGCGTATGGGCGATGGAATTTTCGCGGGGTAAGAAGGCCGAGCATTCATTGCGTTATGCCGTAGGGGCCGGACTCGGTGAATTTTTCGGTATTACGACAAAATTTGCTCTTGGTGTTGTCATCTGGTTTGTCGTGACAGTAGCGGCCTTTTGGCCTTGACTCGGTCAATCCTAATCTGATATACTGTATATCAGCGAAGATGGGGAATTGAGGATTAGGATATTATGAAGGCCGGAAATTTGCGAGTTCTGCGGGCAATTCCTTTAGTTCTAATTGCTATTCTGCTGTGCCCTTTTGCTTATGGCAAGATAATCTACGTGGATGATGCAACCGGTTTGAATGACGGCTCAAGCTGGGAGAATGCATATATCTATCTTCAGGATGCTTTAGTTGATGCGAATAACGCTGAGAAGCCGGTAGAGATTCGTGTTGCTCAGGGGATTTACAGGCCCAATGAAGGACTTGTTGCTATACCCGAGTTCGACTGGAGGACAGCGACGTTCCAGCTTATAAATGGTGTTAGTCTCAAAGGCGGTTATGCTGGCTCCGGTGAGACAGATCCCAACGCTCATGATGTGAAGTTGTATGAGACGATTCTCAGCGGGGACTTGAATAGCGATGACTTTGAAGCAGTCAATCCTGAAGATTTGCTTTATGAGCCTACTCGAGCTGATAACAGCTACCATGTTGTCACAGGCAGTGGTACAAAGAAAACAGCCAAGCTGGATGGATTTACGATTATTGCAGGCAATGCCAATGGTCGTCCTTTGCACGGAATAGGCGGGGGAATGCAGAATAAATCCGGCAGTCCGACAATAATTAACAGTAAGTTCAGTTGGAACTCAGCAATATATGCTGGTGGAGTTGATAATGATCATAGCGAGCCAATACTGGTCAACTGTACCTTCAGTAAAAACAGCGCCGAATATTTTGGTGGGGGGATGGATAACTTGTACAGCACTCCTACACTGATTAACTGCATTTTCTATGGAAACTCGGCAATGATGGGTGGCGGGATGGATAATATAGTTAGCGATCCAATATTGATCAACTGTACCTTCAGTGGAAACATAACTCAGCGTGAGTCTGGCACTATACGCAATATGAATAGTCAGCCTATTTTGACCAACTGCGTTCTTTGGGACAATACTTTGCCACAAATATGGGGTAAAGCAAGTATCTCATACAGCAATATCCAGGGCGGCTGGGAAGGTGAAGGTAATATTGATGTTGATCCGTTGTTTGTTGAGCCGGGGTATTGGGATCCAAATGGGACACCGGATGATCCTAACAACGACTTTTGGGTTGAAGGAGATTATCATCTTATGTCGCAAGCCAGCAGGTGGGATCCGAACAGTGAAAGCTGGGTGGCGGATGATGTGACGAGCCCGTGTATTGATGCGGGTGATCCGAACAGTGCGGTTGGGGATGAGCCGGAACCTAACGGAGGCAGGATTAATATGGGGGCGTACGGTGGTACGGCTGAGGCGAGTAAGTCGGTTTCTATGTGGTGGTTTGAAACTACGCAAGGGCCGATTGCAGCCGATGGGCTTGGTGTCATATTGCCTCATGAACATATATTTACTGACCTTAGAGGGCCGGCAACGCGAGGGTATGGGCAGGCGGATGCTGCGGATGTTGTTCGTGTGATGGAGCCGCTATTAGAGGAGGCGAAGGATAAGGGAGTTGGGCTTCTATTCGAGTGCAGCAGTATCGGCGTGGGGAGGAATGTTTCTATTCTTTCCGAGGTGTCTGCGGCGTCGGGGCTACCTGTGGTTGTTCCGACGGGCGTTTATGGGCGTGCGAATTTTGCTCCGCCTGAGCATAAGAACATGAGCGAGGATGAATTGACGGAGCTGTTTATCAGCGAGATTCGTGAGGAGATTGAAGGAACGGGTATTAAGGCGGGCTTTATCAAGATAGCGACCGGCGGCAGTAATATGAATGCACTGGAAGAAAAGATTCTTCGAGCGGCAGGACGAGCGGCACGGGAGACTGGGGCGGCGGTTGCCAGCCATACGACTGTGAGCAGCAATGCGACGAAGCAGGTTGATATATTAGAATCCATCAGTCCGAAGATAAGGTTCATCTGGGTGCATGCGCAGAGTGTGAACAACCAGAGTTTATATCAACAATTAGCAGAGCGAGGTGTTTTCATCGAGTTCGATTCTTTGGGATGGAATCCGGGGCAGGACCCGACTTTCATAGCGGCAATAAAAGAGCTTGTGGTGGCCGGATATGGAGAGAAGATTTTGCTTTCACATGATGCCGGATGGTATCAGCCGGGAGAGCAAAGCGGCGGGACGCAAATGCCATATACATATCTTATCGATACTTTCATACCGAAGCTCAGGGACAGCGGCGTTGATGATGAGGCGATTCGGATGATTACCGAGTTAAATCCGATTCGCGCCTTTGGTTTTAATCAGGATGTAAATCCATAGGGCTCAATTAATTTCTTGTGTGCCTTGAAATTGTACTGGCATTGGTCGGCTGGTGTTCCGAGTACTTCTATTTTATCGAAATCTCCCTGCCCCATTCCCGCTTCGGCAAAAGCTTTGAGATACATAATCTGGGTTGGGTCGAAGCCCATCAGCTTTGTCGCGAGGGTGTCCATCGCGAGCGGATCGAGGCTTGCCAGGGCTAGCCTTGCATCGACGGGAGTTCCGCCTGTCGGGCCGTTGCCTTCCATGGCTTCGAAGCCATCGATAACGCCGAGGTCGGGGTAAATTTCCTGAGCGAGGTGGAACATATTGTAGTGCAGGAGTGCCTCGCGGGAGAAATTGTAGTCGGAGTGGGTGAGACGCTTGTCGTTTGTCTTGTAGTCGTTAAGAGGGGCGCCGAGTAAGATGTTTTTTAGAGACAGTGTTGTAACAACACGGTCGTGAGTTTTCATTTTGGCCGCTGAGATTATGTATAAATCTGGGTCAAGGAATGTTGAGATAATGCGGATAGGTGTCGGGCGGTGACCTTTTCCGAAGACATAACGGTATTTCCATGGCTGGTGGTTTAGGTCAAGGAGCTTGACTTTATATTCCTTTTCCAGCGGCAAATAACCGTAGTTTTTGAATCCATCGAATGTACCCTGTCTTGAGATTGTTGATTCACCAACAATAATCTGATGTTTGAAATGTGGCTTGAGG
>JAVVFI010000200.1:0-9754 GCA_032250555.1 Sedimentisphaerales bacterium | reverse complement strand
CGGGAAAAAAAAGCGTTATTTTATTTGCTGGCAGCTCTTTTAGGAGGATGCGTGCCAGTTATGTCGCTGCATCCGCTTTATACTGAAAAGGATGTGGTGTTTGAAGAAAGACTGCTCGGCACATGGGTGGATGACCCTCACAGCCCTGAAACTACATGGGATTTCAGTCGTATTGAAGAACCAAATAATGCATACAACCTGCTTTTTTCCGATGAGGAAGGCAAAAAAGGCTCGTTTGTTGCTCATTTGGTCAAACTTCAGAACAGGCTCTTTTTAGATGTTTACCCGAGCGAGCTGCCGTCGAAAATAGAGGACCCTAACAAATTAGAGCTGCCTTTTAATTCTTTTTTCTTAATACCGGCCCATACATTTCTAAAAATAGACTTCAACGGACCTAAGTTAAAAATGTGGATGACAAACGATGAAGATATGAAAAAACTTCTCCAAGAAGAGCCAAACGCCGTCAAACATACGTTCATTGAGGATAAGCTTATTCTGACAGCGCCTGCAAAAGAGCTCCAGAACTTCGTAATTAAATATGCCGAAGACAAAAGAGTATTCAAGAGCGTGATTGTCCTGGGTCGTAAGAAAAACTAAAAACCATCAATACCCAAAAAGCTATCGAACCTTAGCGCTAGTTCAAGAGAATATATATACAGGTAATATTTATGACTGCTCAGCCGGAATATAAACAGGGACCAAAACCACAGGATGGTGCGCAGACCGAGCGGCGCTATCTGGTGAATATAGATTCTATCTCGACACCCCAGCTTTTTACGGATTGTCTGGTGATAGGGGGGGGCATAGCGGGCCTTCGTGCTGCCATTGAAGCGGCTGAGAACTGTAATGTCATCGTAATTTGCAAAGATACTATCAAAAATAGTAATACCACCAAGGCCCAGGGTGGTATCGCCTCGGTTCTGAATAAAGCAGATACGTTCGAATCACACATAGCCGATACACTTAAGACCGGCTGTGGAATATGTGATGAGGCCATAGTTGACTTTGTCATTCGCCAGGGGCCGTCACTGATAGAACAACTGCTCCAGTGGGATACCGAATTCGACCTGGTTGATGGACATATCGCAACTACACTCGAAGGCGGACACAGTTACCCTCGTGTTGCTCATGCCCATGGCGATGAAACCGGGAGGATAATTGCAGAAGCACTTATTAAAAAAGTAAGGCACAACTCGAATATCAGGATACTGGAAAAATTCTTTGCTATCGATTTGCTAACAAATGATGAGAACAAATGCGTAGGAATGGTCGGTTACGATAATCACAGGAATCTCCAGATAATCTGGGCGGCAAACACAATCCTGGCTTCCGGAGGGGCCGGACGGCTCTACCGTGAAACTACGAACCCGGAAGTTGCAACCGGTGACGGAATTGCTATGGCTTACCGTGCCGGAGCCGTATTGCAGGACCTGGAGTTTATGCAGTTCCACCCGACAACGCTCTATATTGCTGGTGCCACGCGGGCATTGATTACCGAGGCACTTCGAGGCGAAGGGGCCGTGCTGCTGGATAACAAAGGTCAGCGTTTTATGAAGGAATACCACGAGGCCGCCGAGCTTGCCCCTCGTGACATTGTAAGCAGGGCCATCATTACGCAGATGCGAAAAACCGAGACAACACATGTATATCTGGACGTACGGCACATCGATAAAGCATATTTTGCAAAGAGATTTCCGCACATTAACGAGCTGCTCGAAAGTTTCGATATAGATATTGCTCACGACCTTATTCCTGTTCGGCCAAGCGCACACTATATGATAGGAGGCGTAAAGACCGACAGCATGGCTAAAACAAGCATTGAGAACCTGTACGCCTGTGGTGAAATAGCTTCCACAGGTCTGCACGGAGCTAACCGGCTCGGCAGTAACTCACTGCTCGAAGGTCTGGTATTCGGCAAAACGGCGGGGGAGGCTGCTTCACAGGCAGCAGGAGCCAGCGCCGCGCATCTTAAGCATCCTTTGATAAAATATCGAATACCGCATTCGGACCGTACCCGTCTGGATGCAGACGACGTCAGGAATTCACTTCGAGCACTTATGTGGCGAAATCTCGGCATAACACGATGGGCGCAATTGCTCAGTGAGACCCAGGAGATTATCCGTTTCTGGCAGCGATATGTGATGGACAAAATCTTTGATTCACCCGAGGGCTGGGAATGCCAGAATATGCTTACAGTCTGTCTTCTTATGGCACAGTCAGCGCAAAAGCGGCAGGAAAGTCGAGGCGTCCACTTCAGAAAAGATTTCCCCGAAACCGATGATGAGCATTTCAGGAAACATATCGAAATAGTAAGATAACGAACTTTGTACGATCTTGACCGTATCTTTATTGTCTTTTCAATATAGGCAGGTTTTGCATACATTTTGTTTATTGGGGTAAATACATGAAAATTCTCGGCATTTCAGGAAGTCCTCGTGCTCCGGAAACTTCCGGTGTTTACAAGTTAGTAAAAATTGTACTTGAGGCGACGGGGCAGAATTACGAACTAATATCATTGAGAGGCAAAGAAATAGGCGGCTGTATCGCGTGTCTGGGCTGTGTGAAAGATAATATCTGCAAGGTGAGGGATGATATGGCTGATTTGCGGGACAAAATAGTCGAAGCCGACGCCTATGTTATTGGAGCGCCGAATTATTATATGGGGATAAATGCTCTGACTCGCGGCCTTCTGGAGAGGCTCTATCAGTTCCGCCATCAGACTGGTAATACTTTGTGGGGCAGGCTCGCTGTGGCAGTAGGAATAGGAGGATCTTCAGGCCAGGCCTCCTGCGATGATATAGAACGATTTATGGGCTATAATTTCATAGAGACCATCGCTAAAGTTTCAGGTCAGGGTGCGGCCTCATGTTATTCGTGCGGATATGGAGAAACCTGTCAAGTTGGAATTCCCGTCATGATTCACGGTCAGGATGTTAAAATCACAGACGATATGATTCCTGATGTTGCTAAGCAGCCCGAAGTTATAGACGCTGCTAAACGGGCGGGTGAGCTATTAGGTCAGCGGCTCAGCAATAACTATGACCGCTGGCAAGTAGCTGAAAAAATGCAAGAAATTATGATGGAGAAATTCAAAAGCTCCACTTAATTGCCGCGGAGATATTTTACATCAAGTATATCTTTTTCACGGCCTGTTGATTCCTTATTTTTGATAAGGTCTTCTTTGGAAATGAAGGGAATTTTGATATCTTCTATTTCTACCTCTTGTTTGTCGGAATAAGCCTTTTTAAAATCTACCCCATCGATTTTCGTGATGATATCGATTCTTCTTGGGGCAACACCAATTTGGAAAATAATACCTTCTTCGCAGAATGTTGTTTGAGTGAGTTCTGAAATTGGAGCACCAAATTTCAAAAGAGATTGATAGATTATTTTAGAATTTTCCGATGAAGCCTCAACCCATATATCAAAATCACCTGTGGCGCGGGGGTATCCGTATGCGCCCATCGCATATGCTCCGACAACAAGGAATCTAACCTTGTTGTCTAATAAGATTTGTAACATCTCTTTGTAATCTTTGTTCAACATTTTGTTTGTCCTTTAATGACCATAATTCAGCGGTGAGCTGCCAGATAAAGCTGACCCTTTCCCGGGGTGATGCATCAACGTAGCAGTCGTCTTGTTTGGTCATCTTTTTCAATGTTGTATGATTTCTCATGACTTTCATAGTAATATTATATCACAACTTTAAAGATGGGGTGGATAATAAAACGCACTTTTGCTATAATAAATCGTAGTTGATAATTGGACATTGAAATGTAAATAATCTATTGAAAAGAGTGGGTTAGGCGATCGCCGGAGCGCCTTTGGTGTTCCGGAGGAAAGTCCGGGCAGGACAGGGCACGGTGGTGGCTAACTGCCACCCGGGGCAACCCGCGGGAAAGTGCCGCAGAAAATACACAGCCGATCCTGGGTTCACTTTGTGAGTTCGGGAGGCAATGGTGAAATGGTGCGGTAAGAGCGCACCGCGGCGATGGTGACATCGCCGGCAGGGCAAACCCCACCGCCTGCAAGACCAAGTGGCCGGTTGCTCGGCCCGGGTATGAGCGGTTAAGCTTACCGCTCGACCGGCGGGTAGGTCGCTTCTGGTATCTGTTCAGAGTGTAAACTCAAATGGATGCCGGAGAGCCAACTGGTAACAGTTGGCCAAGATAAATGGTCGCCTTTCGCCGTTATCGGCGAAATACAGAACTCGGCTTATCGACCCGCTCTTTTTTTACTTTGATTGGTTGTGCTTCAATCATGTGCGTATATGCGCCCAGGCGGATTTTGACCGTTGCAATATCCTTTGTAACGACAAGTCGGATTTTACCTCTGTCAAAATTAATGTGGTCGAATTCAACGCCCCCGGCCTGACTAAGTCTCGATGCAAGCACAGGAGATCTCTTCAGTTTACGCAAAATCACATCGAATGTCTGATTTATGAGCATCCTGCAAATATCAATCATCCTATTGCCCTGGTCGGGCGAGTCCGGATCATCGCGAAGCTCATCCATATCCTTGCGAAGATAATTTAAGACATTTCGCAGTATTTCAATTTTTCTGGCGTTATCACTTACATCGGGATCTGCAAAAACTTCTTTGTCCAATTCAACTTCGCAGTCAAATCGAAGGCCCTGGTTGGGTTCGAATTGAATACTTTTAGTCTTGTCATCAACAACGAAAAAATACTTGCGGACAACATTCAGCTCGTTTTCACTGAAAGTAACCATATTGAACCATGTTTGATAACCATCTTTGCTTTGTCCCACCGAGACGACTACATTCTCACTGTGGCTAATTATCTCGGCCGCCGCCAAGTCGGCTTGCGACTGGTCATTCAGCCTTTGAATCATAGGCACCGTGTTTTGAATGATGCTCTGTTTTACTACTATCTGTTCATATGGAGCTGAAAGTCTCGCCTGACGGGAACGATGCCGGGCCTTCGTCCATGGGCTCACGGTCGAACAGCCCGCCTGTAAAACAGCTATAGCCAAAGCGGTGAAAATACTCATGTAAACCATCCTGATTTGCTTGGTATTTATCCGTTCCATGGCATCTTCCCTCTGACCTTTCGTACATTCGGCGAACAAGGATTCACGAAACAAGCTTTTTGCTTTTAGACTTTTTTCGAATCAATCCACTTCATCATGTCGCGCAGTTTTCGTCCGACCGTTTCCAGTTGACTATCGTGGTCTTTTTCATAGAGTGCATTGAAGTTTTTAAGTCCTGTCTGGAACTCGTTGACCCATTCTTTGGCAAACTGGCCGGATGTAATTTCTGACAATATCTTTTTCATTTCGGCTTTAGTTTGTGGTGTGATGATTCTCGGCCCGCGGCTCAGGTCGCCGTATTCGGCGGTATTGGAGATGCTGTACCGCATATAGCTCATCCCGCCCTCGTACATAAGGTCAACTATCAGTTTTACCTCGTGCAGACATTCGAAATAAGCAATCTCCGGCTGATATCCCGCTTCCACGAGTGTTTCAAAGCCGGCTTTGATAAGCGCCGTCAGACCCCCGCAAAGGACAACCTGCTCACCGAACAAATCCGTTTCGGTTTCTTCTCTGTAGGTTGTCTCGATAATCCCAGCGCGTGCGCCGCCTATTCCGTTTGCCCAGGCAAGAGCAATCTCTTTGGCGTCGCCGGTAGCATCCTGCTCGATAGCTATGAGGTTCGGCACGCCTCCGCCTTTCTCGTACTCACTGCGTACCAGGTGGCCGGGTCCCTTAGGAGCAATCATAACAACGTTAACAGTCTCCGGCGGGACAATATACTTGAAGTGAATGTTAAAGCCGTGACAAAATCCGAGCGTCTGGCCCGCCGCTAAATTGGGACCAATTGCATCGGTATAGACTTTGGCCTGGATTTCGTCCGGAAGGGTTACGATAATAAGAGTAGCCCCTTCCATAGCCGTCTTTACATCGGTCGGAGCGAAGCCGTGCTCTATTGCCAGCTTAAAATTATCCGTACCTTCCAACTCGGCCACGGCCACATCTATCCCGCTGTCGCGAAGATTCAGACTGTGAGCATGACCCTGACTGCCGTAACCAATTACCGTTACTTTTTTACCTTTTAACGCGTCTATCGGAGCGTCTTTTTCGTAATAGATTTTTGCTGCCATAACGTAAATTCTCCTAACTTTTTGTATTCCGGGAATTATTATCCCTTTGATTTCTGCATTTGAGACTCTTGAAAAACCCAAAATCCGGCTCAATTTTGGCCAAACTGTGAGCCGCGCATTCAGCCGCCGGATTTCAAAACTGCATATTATAGTAAAAGCTGTCGATTTGGCAAGAAATTTATAGGCTTTGCCAATCCCGCCTGTAGCCCGGTGAGATGCGGATTATGGTTCAATTTTTCCATATCGAGGCATCGCTATTGTTCCCGTTCTTGCCACGCTCTTAATCCCATAAGGCTTGCAGACATGGATGAATGCTTCAATCTTGGCTTCAGGCCCGCTGATTTCGACCATTACAAACTTCTGGCCTATATCGACGACCTTGCCCTTAAACATTTCTACCAGCGATAAGATTTCAGACCGTTTCTCAGGCGGCGCCGATATGGCAATGAGCATGAGGTCGCGAGCTACCACAGGCTTTCCGACAAAATCCTGAACCTTTACAACCGGCACAATCCTGGCTAATTGTTTCCGAACCTGTTCAAGTACCCTGTCGTCGCCGACAACAACAATCGTCATCCGGCTAAGCTGCGGGTCTTCGGTCCGTCCGACAACCAGAGAATCGATATTAAACGCCCGGGCCGCGAACATCCCCGCAACATGGGCCAGAACGCCCGGTTTATTTTCAACTAATGCACTTATTATATGCTTCATTTTTCATCCAGCTTTCTTAAGTTAAAATCAGATTAATCTTTCCAGAATATCAAGCCCGCTCATCTCGTCGATACTTTTGCCCGCCGGTACCATAGGCCAGACATTTTCTTCGCTCTCGACTCTAAAGTCAACAACGCATGGCATCTTTTCGGCCAGCATTTGCTTTACCGCTTTGGGGACGTCCGCTTTCTTATCGACGGTTATCCCGACCGCACCCAGTGCCCGTGCAACAGTTGCATAATCGGGATTGGACAGATAGCTCTTGGAATAGCGCCTGCCATAGAAAAGCTCCTGCCACTGTCGAACCATTCCCATATAACCATTGTTCAGAATGCAGACCTTGATTGGCAGCTTATGTTCGACCGCCGTAGAAAGCTCCGTCATTGTCATATTGAAACTGTGGTCGCCGTCAATATCAACAACGGTCATGTTGGGCTTAGCTATCTGTGCTCCTATCGCGGCCGGAAGACCAAACCCCATAGTCCCGAGTCCGCCGGAGCTTATGAACTGCCTTGGCTTGACAAATTTGTAAAATTGAGCCGCCCACATCTGATTCTGACCGACACCAGTCGTTACGATTGCGCCGTTTTTGGTCTGACGGCAAATCTCATCGATAACGAACTGCGGCTTAATCGTAGTTGAATTCTGGTCATACCGAAAAGCAAACTTCTCTTTCCACTCGGCGATTTTCTTGAACCATTTTTTTCGCTCTTTGTATTCGACTTCCTTAACCAGTTCGCCAAGGATGACTTTCGCGTCGCCCACGACAGGAATATCAACGACGACATTCTTCGATATGCTCGTAGGGTCAATATCGATATGAATTATCTTTGCGTTCGGAGCAAAAGTTTCGATTTTACCCGTAACACGGTCGTCAAACCGCGCACCGATGGCAATAAGTAAATCGCACTCCTGAACGGCATAATTGGCGTATGCGGAGCCGTGCATTCCGAGCATGTCCAGAGATTCCGGTTTTCTCTGGTCGTAACTGCCCAAACCTAAAAGTGTCATTGTTACAGGCAGATGCGCTTTTTCGGCCAATTCTCCAAGCTCCTTACTTGCGTTGGCTATTATAACTCCGCCGCCGACGTAAAGCACCGGCTGTTTGGATTTATTTATAGCCTTGGCGGCCGTAGATATCTGCTTTGCATGTCCCTGGTTGCGAACACGGTAACCGGGAAGCTTCATATCCTTCGGGCCGTCTGTGTTGTACTTATTGACCGCGACGTCAACGGGTATATCAATAAGAACCGGGCCGGGCCTGCCGGTTGAGGCAATATGAAAAGCCTCCCGAATCGTGCGGGCCAGGTCTTTAATGTCCTTAACGATACAGTTGTATTTTGTAACAGGCCGGGTAATGCCGGTAATATCCGCCTCCTGGAACGCGTCATTTCCGATAAGCTCCGTGCGGACCTGTCCCGTCAGCGCCACCAGCGGAACCGAATCCATATTCGCAGTGGCAAGGCCGGTAACCAGGTTGCAGGCGCCGGGCCCGCTGGTTGCCAGTACCACGCCTGTTTTTCCGCTGGCCCGGGCATAAGCATCAGCCATATGGCATCCGCCCTGTTCGTGACGCGGAACTATGAAATTAATCGGTGCATCATATAATCTGTCGAACAAAGGCAGCACAACTCCGCCGGTATAGCCGAACATCGTATCGACACCCTGTTCGATGAGCGTATCGACGATGATTTGTGCGCCTGATTTAATGCTGGATTTAACGGCCGAACCGGCCGGCTTGCGGGATTTGGACTTCATTTCTTTTTTCCTTTCCTGACAAACACCGCGGGCTCACATCTTGAACGCAAACATCAGCGGACAAGCTTGTCCCCGTGAAAACGGGGAATGAAAACCCTTCTGCTATTCCGGCGGCCCCGCACATTGCGGGAACCTTGAATTATGGCTTTGTGGACTCCTCCGGCGAACCAGCCGTTTCTGCTCGGAAACGACCGAACCATCCGAAGATTCTAAATCCAGCCATAATCCCGTAACCATCTCATACTGAGAAGTCTCAGGGTCGTATTTGCATGTTTTCACACAAATACGAAAGCATTGTATAATAACCATCCACCTCTGTCAATTATTTTCGGCGATTTATAAGCCGCCAAATAAAGATTTCCCCTTTTTTTATTAAGGGCGCCTCTAAAAATTGCTTTTGTCATGAGAACGTGCGAAATTTTCTCCGGCTTTGGCGGAAGGTCAAAATCGCCGCAGGCGTAGCCAAAGCTACGTCGAGGACGAATTTTGGCCTGACAACGCCGGCGGTGGAAATTGCAGCCGTTCGTAATAAAAATGAATTTTTGAGGTTCCCATAATGAAAGGGAACATTTTCTCCCGTTTCGGGTATAGAAATAGCTGGATTAAAGAAAAATTGCTGATATAATAGCACCACTAATTAAAATTTATTGGAGACTTGTTATGTGTGAAAATTGCGGTTGCACCGAAGCTAACACCGAACAGACTATTGCAGAAAAGGTACAGGACTCAATCGAGGCCATTCGAGAGAGCCTTAAAAGCCACGGCGGCGACGTTGAGCTCGTCGGGATTGACCCCGACAACACCGTCAAAGTTCGCCTCCAGGGAGCCTGCCAGGGCTGCCCAGGCGCTGCGATGACAATGAAAATGGGTATCGAAAGAATCCTCAAAGAAAAAGTCCCGCAGGTAAAAGAAGTAGTCGCAGTAGATTAACAATCCAAGGCCTACCATTATTATCGTAGGGGCGGTTTGCGAACCGCCCATCGTTTTTATATAAAGGCTTCTTCTTGGCTCATCCTGAGTATGTTCGTAGGGGCAACCCCATGTGGTTGCCCTGATTTGCCATATTGCTTCCCCGGTGCGTGCTTAACGTTATAGCCGTAGCGGCGGTTCGCGAACCGCCAAGATTTGATTTACAGATTCTCCATAACGTCTGCAATTTTCATC